>JBQCEA010000181.1:0-13160 GCA_051960695.1 Mucilaginibacter sp.
TACTGCATGGATAAACAACCTATTGGCATATTTGATTCAGGCTATGGGGGGCTCACTGTTTTTCGGTCCATTGCTGACCGGCTTCCTGAATATGATTATATCTATTTAGGCGACAATGCCCGTGCGCCATATGGCAATCGTTCATTCAATACCATTCATCAATATACCTGGGAGTGTGTGCAAATGCTGTTTGAAATGGGCTGTCCGCTGGTGATTCTGGCATGTAACACTGCATCGGCAAAGGCACTCCGCACTATCCAGCAGCGCGACCTGGTGAGTGTGGATCCAGCCAAAAGGGTGTTAGGTGTGATAAGGCCAACTGCCGAAGTAATAGGCAACTATACCTCGGCAAAAGAGATCGGTGTTTTGGGTACAAAAGGTACAGTGCAATCGGGCTCTTATCTCATCGAGATCAATAATTTCTTTCCTGATATAAAAGTATACCAGCAGGCCTGCCCATTGTGGGTTCCGCTTATCGAAAATGGCGAACATGACCAGCCAGGCGCAGATTATTTTGTAAAGAAGTATTTAGACCAGGTGCTGGCCCAGTCGGATAAAATAGATACCCTGCTTTTGGCGTGTACGCATTATCCGCTTTTACAAAAGAAAATCAGCGCTTATTTGCCTGACAACATAAAAGTAGTACCTCAGGGCGATATTGTTGCTGCAAGTTTGGAAGATTATCTTCAGCGCCATCCTGAGATGAAGCAGAAATTAAGCAGGAATCGCACACAGCAATTCTTTACTACTTCTGATGATACGATCGACTTTGACCACCATGCATCCATATTTTTTGGTGAGCCGGTAAAGTGTCAATACATCCCTTTAAAATGACATTTACGATAAACTCTATAAACTTAATCAGCTTTTTGTAACGAACCTGTCTCATTAAGCCAAAAATTAGTAAATTTGCAGTTAAATCAATTTAGTATTTGAACTTTTACATTAAATATTTCATTGTAGCTATTGGCCTGTTCGCTTTTTCAGGCTTCTTTGCCATATTTGGCGTATATGCTGAACGCAAGGTTTCTGCTTTTATACAGGACAGGCTTGGCCCCATGGAAACAGGTAAATATGGCGTTCTGCAAACTGTGGCGGATGTGTTGAAGCTGCTGATCAAGGAGCTTATTATACCGGCAGCTGCTGATAAATTACTGTTCATGATGGCACCTGCCATCATTTTTATTGCAGTATATATGGGATTTGCCGCTATTCCGTGGGCGAATGGATTGGCGCCATCTAACATTAATTTAGGATTGTATTACATCTTCGCTATCCTGTCAATAGAAACATTGGGTATACTGATGGCAGGATGGGGATCGAACAATAAATACTCTATATTGGGAGCAATGCGTTCAGCGGCTCAGATCGTATCATACGAGATACCAGCCGGCTTTGCCATTATATCGGTAGTGATGATCGCTCAGACACTGAACCTGCAAACCATGTCAGTGCAACAAGGAATATTATCGCCGGAGCATACCAGGTTTTTGGGTATATGGGATGTGTCGGCCAATGGGGGGATACTCAGTTGGAATATTTTCCGGGCGCCGCATCTGCTCATCGCTTTTGTGATCTATTTTATAGCATCATTGGCTGAGAGTAACCGTGCCCCATTCGACATACCCGAAGCTGAGTCGGAACTGGTGGCAGGATTCCATACCGAATTTACAGGCATGCGGTTTGCATTTGTTTTCCTGGCCGAATACAGCATGATGTTCCTGGTATCGATGATAGCCGTGGTTTTGTTTTTAGGGGCTTGGAATACACCATTGCCAAACATCGGCTCGGTACGATTGGCCGACTGGACCACAGGTATAGTTTGGGGAATTGTTTGGACTGTAATAAAAGTGCTGCTATTGGTAGGGGTACAAATGTGGATAAGATGGACACTGCCGCGTTTGCGCGTGGATCAGTTAATGAATTTGTGCTGGAAGGTGCTTACACCCCTGGCATTTGTTTGTATGCTGGTATCGGGCGTATGGCGGTTATGGATAATGTAACCGGATTTCGAATTCCGGAATTTTTATATAATTGATTAATGTTCCCACAGGGAAATGAAATAAATGAGATCAACGATTCAAGGTTTTACAACAGCATGGAAGGGGCTATGGCTTACCTTAAAGCACCTTTTTTCGTCTCATTCTAAACGGAAGGTAATTCCCATAAACTCGGATAACTATTTTAAGCAACTGGAAGGAACAGGCACTATTCAATATCCAAAACAGGAACTCCCTGTACCCGAAGTAGGCCGTTACCAATTGGATGTAGAGATAGATGATTGCATCGTATGCGATCTATGCGCCAAAATTTGCCCGGTTGACTGTATCGATATTGAAGCCATTAAAGCCACTGAAGCCATTGGTCAAACTTCAGATGGCACAACCAAACGCTTGTATGCTGCAAAGTTCGATATTGACATGGCCAAATGCATGTATTGCGGCCTGTGCACTATTGTTTGCCCTACGGAATGTATCATCATGACCAACCAGTATGATCGTACCGTATTTGAGCTGAAAGATCTGACCTACGAGTTCTCTGATATGACTGCCGAAGAGGCTGCTGAGAAAAGGGACTTGTTTGAAAAACAACAAGCCGAGAAACAGGCGGCAAAAGAGGCTGCCATGAAGAAAAAGGAGGGTGGGGTATGACCATGGTGCGGGTATTGTTTTACCTGATGGGTTTTATTGCTTTGTCATCGGGTTTATTTGTTGCGGCGAGCAAAAATCTGGTGCGCAGCGTGTTTATGTTCTTTGTTACCCTGATGGCAATTGCAGGCTTGTATGTATTGTCAATGGCTGATTTTGTGGCGATCACGCAAATCGTGATCTATGTGGGTGGCATTTTGGTGTTGATCATTTTTGCGTTCATGCTTTCGGGTAAAGAGACACTTGCGAATCTGCAGCAACAAAGCGGCACTTTTATCACCATTAATAAAATACCCGCGCTGCTATTGGCGGTACTATTTTTTGTGATATTGCTGAATATAGTTTTTCGTAGTGGGATCAATGATCTGGCTTGGGTGAAAAGCAATATTGCTCAGAAAAATGTATTCAACCCGAATGATGAAACAGTTGGCAATATTGGGGTCAATCTGATGACGAATTACCTGCTGCCTTTTGAAGCAATATCCATCTTGCTGATGATGGCACTGGTAGGTGCCGCGCATTTATCTAGGAAGGAGAAGGGCATATGATTTCGTTATCCGATTTCCTGATCATCAGCGCCGGGCTGTTTTGCATAGGGCTGTACGTTGTACTCACCAAACGTAACGCGATACAGGTGCTCATTGGTATTGAGTTTATGCTGAATGCCGCAATATTAAACCTGGTAGCCTTTGGTAGGTACGACCGTTTCAATAACAGCGGACAAATGTTTGCCTTGTTTGCTATTACGCTTGCTGCTGCTACTACTGCCGTGGCACTGGCTATTATTTTAAATGTTTACAAACGTTATAAAACCATCGACCCTAATAAGGTTGATAGCTTAAAAGATTGAAATGAGAAGAAGAAAGTATTATTGAGGTTTATCTCTGTGCAAATAGAGCGGAAGGCGTCATGCTGAGGCACTCGAAGCATGTAGGTAATAGCCATACCGCACCTATCCTTCGAGCACCTCAGGATGACAGCGCTCTTTATGGAGATCCGAATTTGAAATGATATAGAGTTAATTATTACCATTAAAGAATAACATTGGAAAACTTTTTACAACAGATAGATACGTTAACCACTTCTTTCGCGCTTGCTGCGGTACTGTTGCCGTTGCTGGCTGCGGTGGTTAATGCTTGTCTGCCGGGTAAAAGGAATAAAACTGCTGGCTGGATATCTACGCTGGCTATTATGGGCAGCTGTATCTTGTCCATATTCGTTTTCTCAAAAGTATGGAACCAGCATGCGGTTCATCAAAGGGTTTTATGGTTTGCTATCGGTAATACCCAACTGTATGCAGGTATCCTGCTCAATAATCTTTCGGCTTTAATGCTGTTGCTGGTGCCGCTTATTGCGCTGCCTGTGCATATCTATTCTACTGCCTATATGAAGGATGATGAGCATTATAAGCGGTATTTTACCTACCTCAGCTTTTTCTGCTTCAGTATGCTGGCTTTGGTGGTAGTAGATAACCTGGTATTGTTCTATGCTTTCTGGGAGCTGGTAGGTTTCTCATCCTATCTGCTGATCGGTTTCTGGTATACCAAGCCAAAGGCTATCATCGCTAATAAAAAAGCCTTTATCATGAACAGGATAGGAGATATCGGGCTTTTAACCGGTATCGCTATTCTGTTTGCGGTTTACCATTCGTTTGATATCGATCAGTTGTTTGGCAGTCAAGCTTTGGTTAAGTTGGATGCGATACAAATTCCGATGGCCTGGCAAGCCGTTGCCTGTGTGGGCATATTCTTAGGTGTTGCAGCTAAATCGGCGCAGTTCCCTTTACATACATGGCTGCCTGATGCTATGGAAGGCCCAACGTCTATATCAGCTCTGATACATGCCGCAACCATGGTAGCCGCTGGCGTGTTTTTATTGGGCCGGTTTTACCCCATGTTTACCCCGGCCGAGCTAACCATCCTGGCGATAATAGGCTGCTTTACTGCATTTATGGCAGCCACCATTGCGCTCACCCAAAACGATCTGAAACGCATATTGGCTTATTCTACCATTTCACAACTGGGATACATGGTGATGTCCATGGGTATTGGTGCTTATGCATCTTCTCTGTTCCATTTGGCTACGCATGCGTTTTTTAAATGCTTGCTGTTTTTGGTAGCTGGTATCGTCATCCACGAAGTACAACATATTAAAGACGAATACCAGTTGGATATTGATGCCCAAAACATTCTTTTTATGGGTGGCCTGCGCAAAAAGATGCCGCTGACTTTTATTGCCTGTTTGATAGCGGGCTTTGCGCTAATCGGTCTGCCTTTTACATCGGGTTATTTATCCAAGGATAGCATATTGATCCAATCATTTGAATGGGCCGAGCAAAAGAACTGGTTGTTTAAGCTGATCCCAATTGGTGCATTAGCTACCAGCTGGCTTACGGCTTTTTATGTAACCCGATTGATCGTAAAAGTATTTTTTGGTGAATTCCGGTTAGCCGAAATGAACCCGCATATTAAGCTGCACATTTCTGATGGCAGTTGGCAATATCGGTTGCCAATGGTTTTATTAACACTATGCAGTTTGTTCCCACTTTTCTCATACAACCCTGTTTTGTACGAAAAAGCCTGGTTGTTTAATGGCTTTCCGTTGATCACTGCGCTGGACAGGGTGAATATTTATCATACCATTATTCCGGTGTTAGTAAACATTATCGCTGTGCTGGTTATGTATTGGGCATGGAGTATTTATATGCGGCGCAAAGCATTGCCATTGCCCGAAACCGGTTTGCTTTTCCGGTTTTCATATCACGAATGGTACATTGATAAAGTCTATAATAAGTTTATTGTTCAACCCGTGCTGGCCCTGAGTGGTTTTGCCCGCTGGTTCGACAGGAACATTATTGATGGTTTTATACATTTGCTCTCCAAAATTGGTATTGCCGGTTCAAAACTGGCCGATGGAATGGATCGCTACGTTATTGATGGCCTGTTGCACCTGATAGCGTCTATTGTAATTGGTATTGGTAACTTTGCGCGCAAATTTCAAAACGGCAAGGTGCAATACTATTTGTTTAGTATGCTTATAGTTATACTGGCTGTATTTGTTTTAAAAATAATTATTTAGATATGAGATATGGAATATTAGATATGAGATGCAAAGGCTTAAAGCAGAAAGCTGAAAGCACAAAACTATTTTTGTCTTATGTTGCAGTCGGGATCTCAAATCTCAAATCTAAAATCTCAGATCTCAAATGAATATCCTGTCACTGCTGATATTTATCCCCCTGCTGTTTGGGCTCATCATTGCGGTGCTGCCATCTTCGCTGCGTGCAGGATTTAAATATATTACTCTTTTAGCTACTTTGATTCAGTTGGGTATCAGCATTTTCTTGTACCTGCATTTTCAAACTGGTTCTGGGTTTGCGGGCGTCAATAACGAGGCGCAGTTCCAATTTGTTCAAAAGATTCCGTGGATCAACCTCGATCTTGGTTCATTGGGCAAAATGCAGATCGATTATTTTGTGGGTATAGACGGCATATCAATCACACTGGTAGTCATGACCTCTATTGTGATGGTTATAGCTGCATTGGCCTCGTGGGAGATCAAGAGCAACCTCAAGGGATATTTTACCTTATTCCTATTGCTGAATACAGCTGTTATCGGCGTTTTTTGTGCGCTCGATTTCTTCCTGTTCTATATATTTTACGAACTGATGCTGCTGCCATTGTATTTCCTTATTGGAATGTGGGGCGGCCCACGGCGCGAATACGCGGCTATCAAGTTCTTCCTTTATACGCTTTTTGGCTCCGTGTTCATGCTACTGGTGATGGTAGGTTTATACTTGTCGGTAAAAGACCCGGCAACAGGTAATCACACTTTCAACATTGTGCAGATGATGAACCCGGCCAATTATGATAGTGGTTCCATTTTTTCTGCTCTTGCACATAAAACCATTTTAGGTATGCCGGCACGAACGGTTGGCTTTGTTATATTGTTTATTGCTTTTGCCATTAAAGTTCCGGTTGTGCCTTTACATACCTGGCTGCCTGATGCGCACGTGGAGGCACCTACACCTGTATCTATTATTTTGGCAGGCGTCTTATTAAAAGTTGGCGGCTATGGTATCATCCGTATTTGTTTAGGAATATTTCCAGAGATTGCATCGTCAGGTGCTTTTTGGCTGGGATTGCTTGGCGTGATATCTATTATCTATGGTGCATTAAATGCACTTGCTCAGCGCGACCTAAAACGTTTGATCGCTTATTCGTCCGTATCGCACATGGGCTTTGTATTACTGGGTATCGCCTCCCAGACATCAGAAGGTATAAGCGGGGCACTTATGCAGATGGTGAGTCATGGCTTTTTATCATCGATGCTGTTCTTTTTGGCTGGGGTGGCTTATAATAGGGTTCACGACCGGGATATTTACAATTTCCGCGGATTGGGTACCTTAATGCCGAAGTATACCATATTCGTTATGATTGCCTTCTTTGCGTCTTTAGGTTTACCGGGTTTCTCAGCATTTATTGGTGAGGCATTCTCGTTATTTGGTGCTTTCAAATCACCTTCTGTTAATGGCTATCTACCATACTGGATGGCAGTTTGTGGTTCTGTGGGTATATTATTAAGTGCAGCTTATTTCTTATGGACATTGCAGCGTATGTTTTTTGGCTCGCTGTCATTAAAAGGCGGCGACGTTTGGAAGGTTGCGCTGGTTGACCTGAATACAAGGGAAACAATTGCTTTATTGACATTAACCGTATTGGCTCTAGCGCTAGGTATAATGCCTTCACTGGCCCTTGGTAAGATCAATGATTCAGTTTTGGGATTGGTACATTATTTAAATAAAGGATAAAATTCAATGGTTTTTATGGAAAAGCTTTAGCTGATGCATCATGTGTTTAAATGCCGAAGGCACTAAACATGATTACATTACTAAATCCTAAAGACCATGACCGGGAAATTATTACTCGCCATTGCATTGTTATTAACAACAATGGCATCAAAAGCAGACGATCAGAAAGTTGATTCAAAAGTTCAAAAAGTAGTTGTGTTTTTAAACGGAGCACAGGTAACACGAACAGCAATGGTGAACATTAATCCAGGTACGACCACATTATCCTTTGGGAATATCTCCCCTAATATTGATGTGCAAAGTATCCAGGTACATGCCAACGGTAACTTTACCATACTTTCTGTTAAGCATGAGATGGACTATCTGAATGAGCAGGCGCAGCAAAAACGTCTGGAAGATATCAGGGCTCAGCAAAAAATTATTAAAGACAAGATCGACCTTGAACAGAACTACATTTCTGTTTATGAGGAAGCGGCCAATATGCTGAGGAAAAACCAGGAGGTCAGTGGACAAAATACCGGTCTCGACATCGTTAAGTTAAAACAGGCCATCGATTTTCAGACAGAACAGCTAACTGAGATAAAGAAAAAGGAACAAGCAGTTAATAATGAAATAGCCACGTTGAACCTGGAGCTGCAAAAATATAGTAAGCAAATAGCCGATATAACCAAAGGCAGCAGTAAAGCTACCAGTGATATATTGGTAACGGTCTCATCAAAAGCCGCATTGCAAACAGAGTTTAGCGTAAATTATGTGGTGCATAATGCAAGCTGGTTTCCCACCTATGATATTCGCGCCAAAAATGTAAACAGTCCTATAAGTATATCCTATAAAGCAAATGTATCGCAGCAAAGTGGCGAGGATTGGAAAAATATAAGGCTGACACTTTCTACAGGTAATCCAACCGTAAGCGGGAACAAGCCCGAAATGAGCCCTTATTATCTGAATTTCGGAATGATCTATTCAGCCGAAACAGGTAAGATTACTCGTGTAACCGGCAGGCTGGTCGGCAGTGATGATAATATGCCGATCATTGGGGCCACGGTGAAAGTTAAAGGAACATCAATAGGGACTGTAACCGACGTAAATGGCAACTATTCCATACAAGTACCTGAGGGTAACCCGGTTTTAGTTTATAACTTTGTTGGTTATGAATCTGCAGAACGAAGTACATACGCATCTGTTGTGAACGTTGCATTGAAACCGATGGCCAACGAGCTGAATGAAGTAGTAACCGTTGGCTATGGGATACAAGGTTCAGCATCTGGTGTAAGTGTGGAACGTAAAAGGGATATAACAGGTTCTGTCACTACTATACCTATAGTGGTAAATTCTGTAGAGAACCAAACCAATGTGGAATTTGATATTGCAAATCCTTATTCCATCCCAAGTGATGGGAAGCAATATGCCGTAGATATCAACCAGTTTGATCTGGATGCAACTTATCAATATGCGGTTGCACCTAAATTGAGTACCGATGTGTTTTTGACAGCCAAAATAACGGACTGGAACAAATACAATTTTTTGTCTGGTGAAGCTAACCTGTTTTTTGAAGGTACTTTTATCGGGAAATCGCTGATCAACACAAACGCTACTACCGATACGCTGAATTTATCGCTGGGGACAGATAAGAACATTGTTGTAACGCGTAAATCACTGAAAGACCTGACCGAGAAACAAAGCTTTGGTTCGAACAAAAAAGAAACACGCTACTGGCAAATAGATGTAAAGAACCGCAAAAGCCAGCAGGTTAATTTACTAGTGGAAGACCAGGTTCCGGTTTCGCAGAATTCATCGATCGACGTTGAAACGCAGGAGATATCAGGCGGCCAGTTAGATAAAAATACGGGCAAGGTATCCTGGAGCTTTTTGTTAAAACCCCAGGATGAGAAAAAAGTAGAATTAAAATATTTGGTTAAATATCCTAAAAACCAATCTGTAATAGTCCAATAAAAGCATGCACGATCTGTTACCATTTATACCGCCATTAATAGACCAGGCTTTAAGCAGCATACATTATTTTATGCCCGAGATATATCTCTCCGTGCTGTTTGTGCTGGTATTGGTAACAGATCTGCTTTTTGGCAAAACGTCTGCATGGATATGCCGCGTATTGGCTTGCGTGGGATTGTTAATTGTTATTTTCCAGGACCTCTCACAATCTCAACTCCTGCTTACAGGGAATAAGCTTTTTTTCGGTGAGATGCTGTTGCTTACACATACCACCGTTATTTTTAAGCTGATGATCGACCTGTTTTCGGTCATTACGCTGTTATATTTTACATGGGACGATCAGCTTCGGTCACATAAAAAGGGCCTATCAGACCTTTACTCCATAGCTATCGCATTTATTTTCGGATTGCATTTGATGGCAATGGCTGTAAACCTGCTGACGATCTATTTGTCAATCGAAATGGTTTCTCTCGGTTCATATTTGATGGTAGCTTATAGATCTGATAAAGGCTTAAGCGCTGAAGCCGGTTTAAAATATGTGTTATTCGGTGCCGCTGCTTCTGCTGTCATGCTTTATGGCATTTCATTGCTATATGGTTTTGGCGGCACGTTAGACCTGTTCAATGGCGTATTGGTAACGGCCCTGTCAAAAATCGATCCGGTGGCTGTATCCATGGCGCTGATATTGTTCTTTGTCGGTATCGGGTTTAAGCTATCTTTTGTGCCCATGCATTTTTGGGTTCCTGATATTTATGAGGGTGCACCAACACCGGTTGCAGCATTCCTGTCAATTGTAAGCAAAATAGCCGGGTTTAGTTTACTGGTGAATTTCTTAGTGCCTTTTCTGTTCCTGGCAAAAGGGCCAGTATTTGATTTTAGATTGCTTTTCTCGGTAATAAGTATTTTTACTATGGTAGCCGGAAACTTTGCCGCCGTTTTGCAAAAGAATGTAAAACGGATGCTGGCTTATTCAAGTATTGCGCATACTGGTTTTGCATTGATGGCGTTGGTGAACTTTGATGTACAGCGACAGGGCATTATTGCGTTATCTTTCTATTTATTTGTTTACTCTTTGGCCAATATTGGCGCCTGGATGCTCGCAAGTTATTTTTCTGATAATGCAAATGCCGAAAATATGGATGAATATCGCGGATTGGGCTTTAAATTTCCGTTAGCGGGCGTTTGTTTTGTGATAATATTGATTTCTCTTACAGGTTTACCGTTATCTGCAGGCTTTTATGGCAAGTTTTTAACCTTTTCTGCAGTTTACCAGGTATATCAGCTCGGTCATAATATATGGCCTTTGTTATTAATGATAACCGGAGCAGTCACAACGGTAGTTTCATTAGTGTATTATATCCGAATTCCGCTTAATTTATTTCTCCGAAAAGCGGATAGGAGCAATGGTTTTGCTTCTTCCACTCCATTTTTATTAACAACTGTTGCAATAATTACATTATTGATAGTTTATTTGGGACTATTCCCGGATTTTTTAACTAAATATTTATAATTCTCAAAAAATTATCGATATTCTTCAAATAATACAAACAGATTATTCATTTTTTGGAAAAAGTCGTAATTTGCACTCCGCAAAAATTATTGATTTTACCCAAATAAATGAAACGTTATTTTCCCTTCCTGCTTATTGTAGGTATTCTCGTTTTAACCTTTATTTTTCCATCCGTTGACCTTCATAATACACTGCAAAATCCGAATTTTAATACGGGTGATATTGCCTGGATGCTGATGTCAACCGCATTAGTACTTATTATGACTCCCGGACTGGCGTTTTTCTACGGCGGGATGGTGAATAAAAAGAATGTGATCTCAACCATGCTGCAAAGCGTGATCTGTATGGTCATCATTACGGTAATGTGGGGAATATTTGGTTTCAGTCTTGCATTTGGCGATACTATTGGCGGGGTAATAGGCAATCCGGCAACTTACTTTATGATGAAAGGCATGCTGGGCAATGCTACATGGAAACTTGCACCAACCATACCGCTGCTGTTGTTTGCCATGTACCAGTTAAAGTTTGCCATTATTACACCTGCATTAATAACCGGGGCTTTCGCCGGCCGCATACGCTTTAACAGTTATATTATTTTCCTTTGCCTGTTCTCTATATTCATATTTTCACCATTGGCACACAGCACCTGGCACCCTGACGGTATATTATCAAAATTAGGTGTGCTTGACTTCGCAGGTGGTACGGTAGTTCACATATCGGCAGGATGTGCAGCATTAGCGTCGGCTATTTACTTAAAAGGCCGTACAGAGGCCAGTCATTCACCTGCCCGTGTTACTTACGTTATTATTGGTACAGGTTTGTTATGGTTCGGTTGGTTCGGTTTTAATGCAGGCTCTGCTTTTGGCGCAAATCACCTTGCAGTAAACGCATTGGCAACAAGCACAACAGCATCAGCGGCGGCAGGTTTAAGCTGGATATTTTTCGATATGCTTCGCGGGAAAAAACCTTCTGCTATGGGTACCTGTATCGGTGCAGTTGTTGGTTTGGTTGCTATAACCCCTGCGGCGGGATATGTATCGATACCGCACTCGCTTGCCATAGGTATCATTTCGGCGGTGGTAAGTAACCTGGTGGTTGAGTGGCGTACCCGTACTTCTATTGATGATACCCTGGATGTATTCCCTTGCCATGGTGTGGGCGGTATGGTAGGGATGCTGTTAACCGGTGTATTTGCAAATCAGAAAGTAAACGCAGGCAATGCAACCGGCGATGGCTTGTTCTTCGGCCACACGCACCTGTTTTTTGTGCAGCTGATCGCCCTTGTCGGGGTTTCAGTTTTTGCATTTTTTGGCTCGCTGGCCCTCCTTAAAATAACAGATATGATATCGCCATTGCGTGTATCTGCCCAGGAAGAAGAAATCGGGCTCGACATTACCCAACACGGCGAGAAACTGTAACTTCAGTCTCCGCACGCAGAATTTTTTAAGATATTCCGGTCGTCCTGGCGCAAAACAACGGCGACCAAAACAGTCATCGGTATAAAAAGTAACTTTAAATTGTTTAAAGTTACTTTTTATCGTTTCGGTTCAAAAACCGCCTAAATTTGCATTTTGAGGGCTTTTTGGTAGATTTGTACAAACCAATTATGTGTACAGCATGCTAGTTTCACCTCAAAATGTTCAAGCTTCGTTACAGAAGCACGTATTAGCCGATGGATTTGACCTTACCTTTGATATGGAAAAAAGTAAAGGCGTTTATATTTACGATGCTAAATATAACCGGACGCTGTTAGACTTTTTTACCTGCTTTGCCTCGGTGCCCTTAGGCTATAACCATCCCAAAATGCTGGAGGATGAGGCGTTCAAAAAGAACCTGATGCTGGCAGCATTGACCAATCCTTCCAACTCAGACATTTATACTACCCAATACGCTGAATTTGTGGAAACCTTTGGCCGTATCGGGATACCGGAGTACCTGCCCCACGCATTTTTTATAGCCGGCGGCGCGCTGGCGATTGAGAATGCACTGAAGGTGGCTATGGACTGGAAAGTGCAAAAGAACTTTGCAAAAGGCTATACTAAAGAGCGCGGCTTTAAAGTAATTCATTTCGAGCAGGCCTTTCACGGCCGTTCCGGCTATACCTTAAGCCTCACCAATACACAGCCTGTTAAAACCAGGTGGTTCGCCAAGTTCGATTGGCCGCGTGCGTCGATTCCGAAAATGAATTTCCCATATAGTGATGCCAATCATGAAGATTTGCTAAAAAGGGAAGAACTCT
>JBQCEA010000182.1:0-5509 GCA_051960695.1 Mucilaginibacter sp.
TTTCAGTCTTTTATATTTAAAAAAAAGTTGCTGATCAGCGCAGCAACTTCCATGTTCGCAGGTCTGATTTTATCGCGCCGATTATTTTACCGGCAACCAGCCTGTTCAATATTACAACCGATCCGCACCAAATAAGGGCACGTGCAACCGGCTTTAATTTTAGCATGTTGAGTAATACCTTTCCGGTCCGCTTTTTTAATGGCCACCTGAAACGATCAATATCACTTTCCTGCAATACCGGCCAGTTGGTACCTGAAGTGAATTTGATATCAGGGAAGGTATAATCGGTTTCATCTGCAAACACCGGTATTATCTGGTAGCTGTCATCCTTTGTTGAACGGAACTTTTCACGGTCGGCATTGGCATAACCGTCCCTAAAAATTGGGTTGTTTTGTAATGTTTCGGCTGGAACAGTGAAGTAATCGCGTAAAAATATTTTACAGTTATAGCGCCCCAGGAAAAAATCGTGCACACGGAACTCCTTACTTATAAAGCCGCTAAAACCGTCTAAAGCGCCGCAGGCTATTGCCCGTTCACCGGTGATATTTTCAGTTTTGCCGTCGGGCCCTTTTACTATTCGAGAAGGTGTTATCAAGTATTGTCCGGCACACGACTCCTTCAATGCATCTTTGATATTAACAGGCTTAGTGCGCATTTGTGATATCATTGACGATAACGTTAATCCTATTACGTTACCTAATGATTGCTTTTTAGAAATTTCACTTGCCTTTTGCGTAGGAAAAGGTTCGATCATTAATACCGTAGAGTTAAATTGATTAAAATCCTGATAATTGTTATTCGCCCGGCCCGGCATAGAATTAAGCACATCCCTCACCCTATCGAAAGGTTCATTATTAATAAGGCCACCGTCAACATTCAATGTTTCAAATCCATTGCCTGTAAGCGGTCCGTTTTTCAAGTAATCCTTTAACCAGGGGTTTGCATTGATGTAACGGGCGTCACGAGTAAGCTTCCTGGATTTTAATCCCACAGGAAAAGCGCCGGTAGCCATTGCCGCGTCAGCAGCCGTACTGGCATTAATCTTATTTTTGAGGTTTAGCGGCATCCATCCGTCATTATCTCCTGTGATGGTTTCCTCGGTCAACTGAAAACATGCATAATCATTGTGAATATTCATGTGATATTTAGCCGTTTGAGGCTGATCGTCGCCAAAATCAACTGTATAATCAAAGCCTTGCAAATTGGTAAGGGTTGTAAATACCTTTAGATCTGATTTGATAAATGCCGGCAATGGTTGCCACTGATCTGGGTCAACTGCTACTACCCTGTCGGCTATCGGATTGATAAAATCGGAATTAAGGCCTGAAGTAACATCTCCTGAATCGATGTCTGAAGTGTCGAGCATTTTTGAGAACATGTCTACCCCTGTCAGATCCACCCATGAATGGTATAGCTTATTCTCAGGATGTTCTGCCATTAAGTTAGCGGAAGGTTTGTCAATATGCGTTATGGGATTATTAAGCGCGGCAGCGGTCATTACGCTGGTCATTCCTCCGGCTGATGCTCCGCCCATAACGGGTATCTGCACTTTATGGGTTGGTATGCCCGCTTCACCCCTGTGTTTTTCCCAGTTTGATAATGCTTCGAGAAGATAATCCATTACGCCGGCTGTATACGCTCCCGCAGATACAGCTCCAGCCATGCAAAGACCAATGTAAAAAGTCTTTTGATCGGTAAGGTTTTCTGCCATGACATGAGGTTTACTGTATAATAAATGTAAGCATAAATTACCTGTAAAGCAATACGTTAGATATATTAATTAACAAATTCTATAGCCAAAGGAAAGTTATAACGCTTATGCATATTTCATTTAGCATGGGCGGCTATTCATTGTCAAGAGCATATTCTTTTTTCAATTCAGCTAAAACCTCGTCGGCTATTATCAATTGCTTTTTATATTCTTGCACCGACCGCAGGGTTGTTATTTTGATCAGTACAACCAGGTTAAGATATTTCTTTTTTAGGTCGGGCGTCCAGTTCGTTCGTACTTCGTGCGTTATCTTTCCATTGGTCATGATATCATAAGAAACCTCTAAATTGGCCTGATCGATAACAAAAGGAATAAACTGTTCGGTTGTAAACTTTTGTGTAATATCTTCACGGCGAACTACATTACGCGCCTGCAGATCATACTCATTCATCAGGTTGACCATACGCTGTTTAAAGTCACGTATGGCACCGGCAGATTTGATCTGCTCATAGCTGCCGGTTGCAGGCTCGAAAGGCAACACCTGGCTTGACACCAGTCCTTTCAGATAAAAAATAGTATCGGCGCGAAGTGTTTCAGGCTGATGAAGCACTGTGATAATGCTATCGATGGCTGCTATTTTGTGAGCACTGAAATGTAACGCCTGGTGCAGCAGCAAAGTATCCTTCTTAATATCGCTGTAATATGATCTGGCAAATTCGGCAGCACGTTTATTTTCAGTAATACCTTCCCTGATATTTTCAGCAATAAAGCCCATTAAAACGGCCAGAAATATCATCAGGCCTTCCAGTAGATACTCCTTAAAGCCTTTCTTTTCAACTTCAGGGTGATGGTGTACTTCCATTGCGATGGTGTCGGTTAAAAGTTTAGATTATATTAGATTATAAATATATTAAAAATCTGATAATGAGCGCAAAACCAAATCACCTTAACCACAGTGATTTTGAGTAACTTTCGCCATATGAAAACCATTGATGATCTGCTGCTCCTGGGCGACCCGCGTTTATACCAGTTTTGCGAACCTGTGTATAAAGATGAACTGCCGCTGGTGGGTGGCTGGGTTAATGATATGCACCGTGTGATGCAACAGATACGCGAACGCTACCATTTTGGGCGGGCAATTGCCGCACCGCAATTAGGTATAATGAAGAGATTGGTTTATATGAATATAGATAAGCCTGTGGTATTTATCAATCCGGAACTTAATGAGCTAAGCGAAGATAAATTTGAGCTTTGGGACGATTGTATGAGCTTCCCTAACCTGCTTGTGAAAGTGATGCGGCACAGGAGAATAACCGTTAATTACCTGGATGAGCAATGGCAGCCGCAGAAATGGGAAATGACAGATAGGCTTGCCGAACTACTGCAGCATGAATGCGACCATCTCGACGGCATATTATGTACAATGAGGGCAATTGATGAGCGGTCATTTAAATGGAGAAAATAAACTATCATTTTATCAACTTATAGAAGTGTGTTGCCAATTCCATGCTAATCATGTCTATTAAAAAATGCACAACAATAAGCACTTTGATGTTTCTGTATTTTTGATAGTATACACAAAATACTACCCCTATTAAAAAAGTGAAGATATATTCACGTAAACTCTTGTAACCATGATGAAGTACCGAAAATAAAAGCGATGAAATAATTACGGGGAGAACGTACCTATTTTTAAAAAGCAGCGATAAGCGTGTTAACATATATCCCCTAAAAATTACTTCTTCTGTCACCCCAGCTGTCAGCGCGGTAAAAACCAGGAATAAGGGCCTATCTTTCATCATTAAAGCTATTCGCTTTAGTATTTCATTATTTTCATGCCACCCGAAGAAGCTTGGGATAGATGAAACTATCCCACATGCAATGTTTAGTAAATAAAGAACAACAATAGAAACAATAAAGAATCCGAAATCGCTATTCTTTTCTTTCCAGATCAATAAAGGTTGGCGCTCAATTCTATAAGAATAGCCGATTAGGATCAAAACATCGGCCCAATAAACAAATCTTGAATAAAATATTTTATCGGAATAGCTAATGCTCATACCACTTATTAGTAGAGGAAGCAATAATGAAAATAAAAAGGCTATAGCTATGCCTGTGATATATCTGATGTTTCTGGGTTTTTCCGTAGATACTTGTAAGGGAATTTCCATCGAGTAAGATTTCAGGTCCATGAAAATAATTAATTTCCTTTTTAATCAAAAAATTGATTGCTTTATTTTTGCACGCCTACAATAATATGAACCAGGAAATATCCCCCCCTCTTTCGCCGAGAAGAATGCGTATTGCCAATGCGGTTTTCTTTTTTGTGTCAGGTTTCGGGTATACTACCTGGGCATCGCGCATCCCTTCCCTGCAGCAACACTTGCACCTGAATGATGCACAATTGGGAGCGGCGCTTTTTGCTTTGCCCATCGGTTTAATGGCTACGATGCCAATTACCAGCCGATTGCTTAGCACCTTCAGCAGCAGCCGTATTATGCTGGCGGGAGCAGTAGCGTTTAACATTATGCTTGGCTTGCTGGGGTTTGCAAATGTTTATTGGGAGTTCATTATCATATTGCTTTTCTTCGGGTCATCGCGCAACCTGCTTAACCTTTCTATCAATACTCAATCGGTTGGTGTTCAGGCTTTATACAAGAAATCTATCATTACAACCTTTCACGGCATCTGGAGTTCCGCTGGTCTTGCCGGAGCAGCATTAGGATACCTGATGGTTTATACCAATGTGCCGCCTGTATGGCATTTATCGGCAGTTGGGGTTGTTTTGTGCGTATTATCATTTATATTTTTTCCAAACACACTACACGAAAAACCGCATGTGCATGAAAAGAAGCCCATTTTTATATTGCCGGATAAAGCTTTACTCAAATTTGCACTGATCTGCTTTGCTTCAATGGCCTGCGAAAATGTGATGTATGACTGGAGTGGTATTTATATACAAAAGGCTGTGCACGCTTCAAAAGCGACTGCTACGGCTGGGTTTGTGTTTTTTATGATAGCCGTTACTATTGGTCGTTTTGCGGGTGATGTGCTGGTAAATTCGCGTGGCTTAAAAATGGTTCTGAGAAATAGTGGGATATTGATAGTAGCAGGCTTTATTATAGCAATAGGCCTGCCCTATCCCGTTACTGCCATAGCTGGTTTTATATTGATCGGTTTAGGGGTGTCGTGCATGGTCCCGCTGGTATTTAGTGCAGCCGGCAAATCAAAAACCATGAGCGGCGGACCCGCAATTGCAGCGGTATCAACTATCGGGTATCTTGGCTTTTTATTTGTACCGCCATTTGTAGGCTTTGTAGCGCAGGCTGCCAATTTGCGCTGGGCATTCGCCGTGATCGCTGTTCTCGGGATTGTTATTCCATGGATGACTACCAAAATTCACGAAGAAGAATAGGATACGAAAACTTATTTTACCCTGGTCCAGGTTTCAGTTCTGCCGAATAGCGATATACCTATATAGCCTCTAATTTTTAATGTATTACCATTAAGCGTCATTTTACAGCTATACGTTTTTCCACTTTTAGGATCATAAATAGTTCCGTCATCATACAAATTATCGCCTTCGTATGTAAAATCCTTGAGTAGTTCAAGGCCGAGGTCAGGCCGTGAACGCAACTTTGGGTCGGGATTATTTTTATCTGTTTTTGGTTTACCCTGTTCATCATTCGGATATTTTATCCAATCAAGCCGACCGAAAAACTTATTTCCGCGCTTATAGATCAGGATATGGTCTTCCCCACTTGGATTTGCCCATGAACCTAAAATGGCATCAGCGTT
>JBQCEA010000183.1:0-6724 GCA_051960695.1 Mucilaginibacter sp.
TTCGTTTTTGTTTTCAATAGTATAATATCCAGGGTATATCACCTCGCCATCAACCTTTACAACCCGCTGTTTTTCATAGCCGGGCAAACTATACACCGAAACTATGTCAAAAGGTTGCAGGATAAAGATCGTATTACTCATATTAAGCTGCGGATCCAGGTCAACGCTATATACTAATGCTACTTTGCTGGTTTTAGAAGTCGGATCACTGTTTCGAATCCTACGTGCAACCTCAATTCTTTTAGCACTGGCGCCTTCGGCAAAGCCTCCCGCATTTATAATCAGATCAGCCACACTCATGCTGTCAGCATAAGCAAACTCACCAGGCTTTCTAACATCCCCTTTAATGGTCACTTTATACTTATCACGGAGATCGAATATGGAAGCTATATACACACTATCCTCCCTTTGAAGCAGCATGTCCTTCCCGGAATTATTCATGACATCCTTAACATTAAAAGAGATCATCTCTTTTGAATTGTCAGGTTTAAGACGCGTTATATTCCCACGCCCTGTAAAAGCATCCTCCTTCAGTCCGGCTGCCTTTTTAACCAGGCCAGATAAGGTTAAACCTTTATCTAATTCATAATCACCTGGTCTGAATACTGCACCTTGTATAATAACACGGTTCTCAAAACGGTCCAGTATTTTATCCACTACATATTTATCACCTCGCAGCGGAACATAATTTTTATAGTCACTTTCAAAAACATCTGTTATCCTACGCTGCTGATTAGCTATCTGTAACACTTTTATTCGTTCAGTATATGCCTGATTGGTAAAACCACCTGCGAATTGTATTACCTTATCCAGTGTTTCACCTGGCAAAACTTCAAATAGCGCCGGGTCTTTCACCTCGCCGCTCATTTCTACGCGTACCTTGTAGGTAGGCACACGGATAATATCCTGGTCTTGTAAAATAATGTTTGAGCTTTGATCGCCTTTTAAAAGAAAGTCATAAATATCCAGCGTGCGTATTACTTTACTATTTCTAATGATCTCGATCTGCCGGTATGATCCGTTGTCATTTGGCCCCCCTGCGGCATATAATGCATTAAAAGCAGTGGCAAGGGAAGGTAATGTATAAGTTCCCGGTCTTTTCAGTTCACCTATCAGTATAACTTTTATACTCCGGATATTTCCAAGCGAGACCTGCACATTAGTACCACGGCCTATAGCATAATTACTGGATTGAAGACGCTTTTTGATGGATGCCGTTGCTTGTTCAATTGTTTTACCTGCAACATTTAACAAACCAACACCAGGTATATTAATATTACCTTCGGGCGATACATCAAGCTTCCAGTTAACAAGCGAGTTACCATAAACATTGATGTTCAATTGATCTTCAGGACCAATGATATAGTTTAAAGGTGTTGCAATTTTGAGATTAGGCGCAAACGTCATATTTGCATTGCTGAAAATATCAGAACCAAATACTTTAGGCACCAAATGAGCGAATAGATCACGGTTTCTGAACTTACGCAGCGAATCAGAATCAGCCCTGTAATTTAATTTTCGTTTTGCCTGCCCTGTATCCAACATGAGGGAATCGGCTTTTTTCTTATATTGATTGTTATTGCCTTTATTTCTGATATCATCTATTCGTTTGCGTAACTTTTCCCCTTCAGTAACCGGCATACCCTTACTTTCAGCCATTTGTATCAGCTGATTGTCTGTTAAGCCCGCATCATTGGCCTTTTGAAGCAACTGAATGATCTGCTGGTCCGACAGTTCATCTACTTGGACGGATGAAAGACTTCCAAATACATCCTGGGCTAAAGCAGGCTTATGTATAAAAAAAATAAGTACGACAAGAACAAAAGAAAACCGGGGTAAGATGTTTTTCATTGATGATAAATAGATTCGGGACATTTAACATAACTGATTGTATGATACAAACCGCTATACAAAATGTTTCAAAATGAGCACGCTTAGTAAAAGAAGTCGAGCGCAATATCCTGCCTGTGCTTATGGCAAGGTCTGTCAAGGCCCGCAATCGGATAGGTTACTTTCGAGTATTTTTTCTCAGGGATATAAGCATTTGACAAAAAGGTAACTTCAATGGCTTCCGGCACGTTTTTGCCTTTATAATCAAATGTACCTGTATGGTTATTGTGATGAATATGTATAAGCGAGTGTGTTTGAGAAATATGTTCCATGATCGGTATCAGTTTATCTATATTCTTGCTGATCTCATGAAACTCAACGATGAGCTGAATACAGTTATCTAATAATTTATAAACCACCTGATCGCTAAAAACATCATATTCAGCACCTTCCACATCTATTTTCAGGATAATTTTCTTGTCATGTAAACTAAATTTATTATAGTGATAAGCCAAAGATTTGTATTTCTCTGAATTTTCAGATGCAATTCCCTCATCAAATACCTTTATTCTGTATCTTCTAAGTTGCTTCTCCTCCCATACCCATAACATACGATTTTTCAGGTGCCGGAGGAACTGTATAACCTGGCCCGTTTTTAACTTTTGGACTATTGGGTGTATAGTTTTAAGCGTTGGGTCAAAAGAAAGGGT
The DNA here is from genome assembly GCA_051960695.1 of Mucilaginibacter sp. Classification (GTDB taxonomy): domain Bacteria; phylum Bacteroidota; class Bacteroidia; order Sphingobacteriales; family Sphingobacteriaceae; genus Mucilaginibacter. Next base: position 2,541 of record JBQCEA010000183.1, read on the forward strand.
TTTTTTTCCGGTAAGGCGGTAAAAGTCTTTTTCAAATTCTGCATTATATCCTACACCATAGTTAACCAGGCAATCCGCATCATCCATGCTGCGCAAGTGAACAATGTATCCTCCGTCAAATACGTTGCCCAATCTTCTCAAACCTGCAACCTCTATCGGGTGAAATATTTTTAGGCGTTCTGTTCCCATGCAATTGCTTTTGGGAAGAACAGCAGAAACATATATCTGTTTGCGTCACAAATAAATTTCCAATTTGTTTAAAGTGCCGAAAAATTATGACTGACTGATATAAGGAAGCAAAAATGATTTCTGTATTTTAAAACATGCGATACCGTTTGCATGTTAAGTCGCATATACCCCATTTAAAATGACACCATGTGCAGGCCAATCTGAGCGGGAGCAGCGGGATAAGGACCGTATCAGATTTCAAAAAAAATTAAAGCTCTCCTTGTCGATAATTGCAGTCGCAGTGATAACCTATTATGTATTAAGATCGACACATGTAATATGAGTAAATAAATTACTACGACACTGTATATATATCGTCCAATTCAGCCAATGTGAGCATATATTGGGCAACGCGGATACATTCTTCATGTGCCGTATTGCAGCAACATACAATTTGGATGTCTTTTTCTAATATCTCCACTACGGGATACACTTTGTGTCTGGGACATATCTTGTCCTGAATGGTTGACTGTAAATTTGATAAGGCCATATTAGTATCAGTATTAATCCAGTAGATAAGGCAGGTGTAAATTTAGCGATTTATTTTGTAAGAATAAAATAAACTGCTCTTTATATTGCAGACATAAGCGTATAATGCTTAATTCTTTATCTGTGCAACCTGATACTTTTCGCAAACGTTTATATGTTTTAGGAAAAACATTTTTCCCATATTAACCCATGCTATTTTTTAATAGTTATAGCCTTTCATTTTGATCTGTCCATCTCTATTAATCGCCTGTCTAAAGCCGGTGTTTCACAAACGTTTGCGCTGCACTTAGTTCGTTATATGCTTCTATACCTTACTACCTTTCATCATTAATAACAAAAACTGTAAAGGAATAATATAATACCCGGATCCAGAAGAGAAGCAGTTGATTATGACAGTGGGCAATTTAAGGACCCGTTCTCTGACAGCAGTATTTTATAAACTCATATTGCTATTGGCATTCCAAGATTTAGATTGATTGATTAACTGTTCAAAGAGGTGGCGCTGTGTGTGGCGTCACCCTTTTTGTTTTAAACGGATATGCTTTTAGCATCATTACCTGCAGGTTATGAATCAGCAAACCATATGAAATCAAGTACATACATAATCAGGGATAACACGCCGCAAACGTTTGCAAAACCGGCTTCCGGCGCTATATTTGTGAAAGTAATACAGGATTTTTGATTCGGGCCATTCCCCGCGGTCCGGCCAAACTAATTTGATTATGTCAGGACAGGTAACGATTAAGGAAATAGCACGAATCTTGAACTTCTCTGTATCTACAGTCTCAAGGGCCCTGCACGACCATCCGAGCATAGGCGCCGTAACCCGCGAAAAGATCAAAAAGCTTGCCCGCGAACTCAATTATGAACCCAACCAAAGCGCCATATCTTTCCAGAAAGGCAAAACTTTTACTGTAGGCGTTATACTCCCTGAACTAACAGAAACCTTTTTTTCGGTTGCTATAAGTGCCATTGAAGATGCTGCTTATCAAAAAAATTACACTGTGATATTAGGTCAATCACATGATAATGAGCAGCGTGAAAGGCAATTGATAGAGAAGATGAAGAATAACCGTGTTGATGGTTTGTTGGTATCGGTAGCAAAGAATACTTCAAAGTATGATCATTTTGATATGCTTAAAAAGTATAATATCCCGGTGGTCTTTTTCGATCGCATTCCTCCTATTCCGCATATTCATTATGTCGCCTGCAATATGGAAACCGGCACCGTTGAAGCCGTTAGCTATCTGCTTAAAAGAGGGCACCGCGCTATCGGCATGATCAATGGCCCTACTACCTTATTTGCTACTAACGAACGCCGGGAAGGATATATCAAGGCTATGGTAAAAAACCGGCTTAAATTTGATCCAACCCTTATAGTAAATTGCGACCTGACCGAACAAGGCACCCAGGCAGCATTGGATGAATTACTAAGCAATAAAAGAAAGCCTACAGCAATAGTTACTTTTAACGATTATGTTGCCCTGTTTGCCATTAAACATGCCCGTAACCTAAACCTGCAGATCAATAAGGATATTGAGTTTGTGAGTTACTCCAATTTACCGCTCATCAATTATATGGATCATATTCCAATTGCATCTGTAGAGCAATTCCCGCACATGCAGGGGCAAAAGGCAGCTGAGATACTGCTTGATCTGCTTGGCCGTAAAGAAAATGCGCTAAAAGAGCAGAGCGCTTATTATAACAGTATTATTGAATCGCAGCTCGTCGAAAACATAAAATACTGAAAATTTACTAAGCCTTGAAATACCTGCACAACCGGGAAAGGATGGTTGTTGATACTTAAATAAAAATAACGATCATAAAAAAACAGATATCTCGCCTAATCTGCTTTCATAAAAAAGTCCACTTTTGATGAATCGCAAACAGGGCAGGCGTAAGTTGTCAGATTTTCAAAGTGTGTTCCCGGAGCTATACCGTTCAGTTCGTCACCATATCGCTCGTCGTATATACTCAGGCAGTTTTTACACTGATAAACTGTGTGTACGCTCACGGCTTTTTCTTCTGACTTGACTGATTTTGTGTCGTTATCCTTTTTTATATCTTCAACAGATAAAGAGTAGTAATGCTCGCAAAGAGCTATCAGGTTCCGCAACAGATCCTTTTCTTTTAAATCATTCTTATAGAGAACAAAATCTTTACGGTTCGGATTAAAATCCTTAGTGTGCAATAATTCAAATAAAGTATCGGACTGTTTTCTTATTACGACGGATCCTATTAATCCTGTTTTCGGTTGGGTTTTTATAGCAAAACTTAGCCGGTAGGTGCGAGTGTCCGCTGCTTCCAATTCCCGAACTAATTGTTGTTTTAGCATTAAACCTTCTTCACAAATATCTTCTATCTGCCAGTTCAATTCATTAGCAGCATGTCGCACATTGAGGCGGTACCTGTCCAAAATATAACCCCATTCGGTACGGTTTACCTGTTCTATCTCTTTCACCAGGATAGATTTCCAGGGTGTGGTGTAGATCTGTCCGATCCTTGTCTTAAGGCATAGGTTACAAACATCCTTTAAAAACCCAATCGGGAACAATTCATTCCGCCGATAAACACCCAGCCAATATTTGCCATTAACATACTTATTAAATCCTTCGTAATAGGGCAGATAAAAATCAGGCAATTTTAATGAGTCATTATCGCGACTAAGTGACGTGGGTATTTTTGAGCTTACCAGTTTGTAAAAAAACAGCTCATTGATCCCGGCCTGATCAAAAAAATGCTCCTTCTGACCCAATATAACGTCTTCAATAGCCTTAGCCAAAACAGGTATGTCATCCGAATAAACCAACGCGGGCCAGCAATAAAACTGGTTGGTTTTAGGGAAACGGACATACAAATGCCAGTAATTGCTTACCTCGGAAGAGATAAAATTGATGTTTCCGCTAAAAAAGGGCACAAAGGTCTGGTGTTGGTCTACCAGGTTTATCTTAAGCCTCGGCTGGTAATTGAACAGGTCAAAAATATCGCGGTAAACACCCTCTTTCAGCCAGCTTTCATTACTAAAAATCACATCGCAGACATAAGAACTTACAATGTTGGGATATTCATCGCCGTCAATCTCATACGGCACACCCATGCGCAGCATTTCCATTTCCAAATTCTCAAGGTCGTTATGACCGATGCTAAAATAAAGCTGCTGACGGTTTCCAAAACGGATATGCTTAGCTCCGGCGTTCTCGGCTATCAGCAGTATTTCGTACAGATCTCCTGCCGAAACATAGCCACCCATCAGATTGATCTTTATGATATGTTCAGTCATCTTTCGTTATCCTTGCGGCACTAAGTTTTTCAACGCTCCCTCTAATAATCGTTTTACCTCCGGCCGGCATGAACCACAACCCGTACCTGCACCAGTTGATGCGCAAAGCTCGGCCATGTTATCACAGCCTTCGGCTATTTTTTTGTTGATATTCTCGCTACCTACATTATTACAGCTGCATACCAAG
>JBQCEA010000184.1:0-4038 GCA_051960695.1 Mucilaginibacter sp.
TTATACCGCCGCTACAGGCAACCAATTGCAGAGTGTAACCGATGCGGGTACGGCCGCACAAAGCAGTACATATAGTTATGATCCAAATGGCAATATGACGAAAGATACCCGTAACCAGGTAACCGGCATCAGTTACAATTTGTTGAACCTGCCAGCGACGGTTACGCGGACACCTGGTAACCTTAACTACACCTACGATGCAGCAGGTGAAAAACTCGAAAAGGTATCCGGAGGAATTACCAGGGATTATGCCAATGGCATTGAGTACAATAATGGCGCAATTGAATTTGTAAACACTGAAGAAGGCCGGGCAACACCCAATGGCAACACCTATACTTTTGACTATTACCTCAAAGATCATTTAGGTAACACACGGGCCGCCTTAAAGCAGGACGGTTCGATTATTCAGGTGCAGGATTATTATGCTTTTGGCGAGGAAATGTTCCCTGGCAATTCATTGGCGCCAGCACCGCCAAATCAGTATCTTTATAACGGAAAGGAATTGCAAGTTGAAACGGGAGACATCGATTATGGTGCACGGTACTATGATCCGGTGATTGTAAGGTGGAAGACGATTGATCCTTTAGCAGAGAAAATGCGTAGATATTCTCCTTACAATTATGCCCTTGATAATCCAATTAGATTTATCGATCCAGACGGAATGGGCCCTAACGATCCTCAAGCACGTAAATCAAAGCCAGAACAAACTATTACTGAAAGATTTAGATATGATGACAATACGCACACCAAAGGAACAGACATTGTAACAAGTTCTACATCAACTTATTCGGAAACAAAGAATAAAGACGGGTCAACGACAGAAACGGTCGAAACAAAAAATATTACAGTCACAATTGATGCGAAGGGTAATCTAAGCAAGGATGCAACTGTAACAACGGGTGTATATAGTATAACGCATACGACAAATGATCCTGAATGTCCGAATTGCACAAAACCAGGTAGTGTTGTTGACAAAACATCTGCCTCTTCCACTATTAGCACAGATAAGGCGATTGGGGATAATAAAGCATTTAAGGCAGATATCAATCAAATTAGTACCGTTAAGATAAATGCCAAAATAAGTCCTATACAAGAACAGGCACAAAGATTTGACAAAGGCACTGACGCACTGAATTTTGCTTCATTTGTGGCAAATGCTGCAGATGGAGAACTAGGGTATATTGGCCAAGCGGTTGGTGCTGCGTCAACTAGTCCCGGGTCAACAAATCCTGAAAATATTTCAATAGAACATAGAGTTTATGACAATACTACTTATATTAATGAGAATAAATAATACTAAAGACGTTATGAAAAAAGTATTGCTTTTAACAGTTATCTTTTTTTTAGGTTGTAACCAATTCCCCTCAGAACAAAAGAAATCAGAGAGCTTGGCAAAACTTTATTTGACTAAAGCAAATAGCAAAATATCAGATTTTAAAATAATTAAATTTGGGGATGTTCACCCTGTTTTCAATTCATATGTAGACGATGCTCATTATCCAGACTTAAAAAATAATAAATCAAAGGTAGATAGTCTTCGTCAGCATTTTAAGCCTAAAGTAACTAGTTGGGTAATATATGTTGAATTTCGAGGGATAGATAATTATGGTAATTTAGGAGTACATTATTATCAATGTTGGATAGATAAAAAATTGGACAGATGTTATGCATCGATAGAAGTTGACAGAATTTACTAATAAATTTCAATTACACATTTCTGAGAAACAAGATGTTAAATAATAGTCGTTTAATAAAGACATTGGAAGAGCAGTTTAGCCACTTTATATAGATTCAAGATATTGATCCGTACTGCACATTGTTCTTTATGAGATCGACTAATTAAATGAAAAATAAATATTGGTTTATCATAATTCTATTTTTGTCATCAAACAAATTGTTTGGTCAAGAAATTAGAGTTAACAACAGTTTTATTATTGTAATAAATAACAAGGTGACAACGACGGTTGATCGTTTGCGATTAATGTTATCAGATTCTACCGGGAAAAAACAATCTATAGATGGAGATTATTATCCCGGTGTATTATCTGTTAACAATATTGAGGATAAAAAGATATTAGATGCTGATAGTGTAAGTAGTTTGACGCTTGCGTTCGATAGTTATGCATATTATAAAAGCAAACAGATTACGAGCAATTATAAAATTAAATTGAATTGGCATTGGTTAAAACATTATTCTTTTATTATTTTAAGAATAGTCGATTTGAAAAACGATAAGTATAAATATTCCTTTGAATTCCCCGGTTGGTCAACTACGGAGTTCAAAAAGGAATGATACCATACATGAAAATGTGCATCTATCTCTCGCCCTGCACATTAATATCTGCGCCATTAACAACCAGTGCGCTATCCTCCAATACCAGTAAAATCATTATGACAATATTTACATGAGTGCCAGTATAGTTATAATTTACTTATACAAAGTACGACAACTCGGACATGCTTTTCCCCTGAAACTAATCTGGAAAATTTATTGACTAAGCCCTGAGCAAGTATATAAAATTTATGATGTGGATGGTCGTAGTATCCATTTTGGCGTAAAATAGTTTTATTTATAATTGCTTTATATTTTTGAAAATCAATGAAAAAATTAGCACTAATTGGAACGTTAATTCTATTTTCCTGCAATTCAAAGTCTATTGAGCAACGAAAAGCTGAAGTTTTGGTCAAAAAATATTTAGACAGTATGAACAATAATAAAAATTATGAGATAACAAAATTTAATGAATTTCATCCTATCTATGATAGCTTTGCCGATGATTCCAGTTATGAAAAATTAAAAAATAACCCCTTGAAATTGGATAGCCTTAAAAAAGCGTTTAAACCCACAATAACGAGTTGGGGAATATTCGTCACATTTAAAGGAACCCAACACGATAATGAGGGTACACATACTTACCAATGCTTAATAAATAAGAATCTTACAAAATGCATCGTTTGTCTTGATGTTGGTGATTTCAAATAGCTGTATGTTGGATTGATAACTTAAACTTCTATCAGTTTTCCGGTTAATGGGCAGACCATTATCAGCAATGCTTGGGTGATAACTGATCCTGCATATAAGCTTCAAGAGCAATAATGGCAGGCCAACACTAACTTTGTAAAAATGGAAACAAACATTTATAAAGACCTATTAAACAGATTTGAATTTATCAAACATGAACAAGAGTTAAAAGAGAAATCTTTAAGGAAATGGAAGATATCTTAAATATGTTAGCTTTTGAACAAGTCAACGAGGAAAGTAATTTATTAGTTTATACTTTTTTAAATTACTTGCTTTGCAAGGATGAAACTTCGGAACTGCATTTATTGACAAGTAAATTGATGGGCATTACTCTTAATCATATAGAAAATGCTGAGTTAATAGGTTTATATCATGGCTTGCAAGCCTCACGTCTGAGTCCGGACAATGTGGATATTCTTGAATATCTACTATATTTTAATCAAATACCGGAAAGATTGTTAAGCGATGAAATTGCTATATCATTTGCGAAGAAAATTATAGACAAACGTCCCCAAAGTATGGCGGCTAAAATGAGATTAGGAATATTTTAACCTTGCGCCAGCGTAATTGCTATTCAAAGGAACTTGAGAATTTTATATTGAAAATAATTTATGTATTTGTGGATATCATAAGGCTAAGCAGAGAAAATTGAAAAAACAAACTAAAAGCCTTGACACGCAAATCACTAAATCGATTTTCAAATGGAAGTTTAGGTATTTCTATATATAATGGAACCGCCCAGTGCTTGATTTAACCCAAAAGCTGTTCAAAAAATCTAAGTAATAACAATGAGAGGTAAATATTGGTTTACCGTACTTTTCCTGTTGACTATCTTCATCAAGATACATGCACAGGAAATAAGAGTTAACAATAGTTTTGTAATTCTTATAAATGATAGACTGGCCAGATCTATCGAGCATTTAAAATTAATTTCAATTGACGAAAATGGCAATAAGGACTCAATAGACGGAGGCTATTACCCAGGTGTTTTGTATGTCAGCAATGAGCAAAAGAAA
>JBQCEA010000185.1:0-12259 GCA_051960695.1 Mucilaginibacter sp.
GGCAAGGTCTTTGGGTGCTTTATCAGAAGTAATGATGAGCTGCTTACCTGATTGATGCAGGTGGTTAAAGATATGGAAGAAGAAATCCTGTGTTTTTTCCTTACCGGCAAAGTTGTGCACGTCGTCCATGATCAGCACATCTATCGCCTGGTAAAAATTCACGAAGTCGTTAATATTATTATGCTTTAATGCATCAACAAACTGCTGGGTAAATTTCTCGCAGGATACGTAAAGCACCAGCTTATCCGGAAGCTTGGTCCTGATCTCGTTACCGATAGCCTGCGCCAGGTGGGTTTTTCCCAAACCAACGCCGCCATAGATCATGAGCGGATTAAATGAAGTACCACCCGGTTTAGCAGCAACAGCATAACCTGCTGACCTTGCCAAACGGTTGCAATCACCTTCAACAAAGTTTTCGAAGGTATAATTAGGATTTAACTGCGGATCTACGTTCAGTTTCTTCAAGCCTGGTATCACAAACGGATTTTTGATGTCCTTGTTAATAGCTATAGGCACAGGCATCGACTGAATTTTTGTTTCAGCCCCGTTGCCGTTTGAAGGCATGTTTGTAGTATATGGCTTACTGGAAGATGATTGTTCCACAACGATATTATATTCCAAACGCCCCTCCTCGCCCAACTGCTTTTTTATCGTTTTACGAAGAAGGCCGACATAATGTTCTTCCAGCCATTCATAAAAGAACAAACTTGGTACTTGTATCGTTAGTACGCTTCCTTCTATCCTCAGGGCTTTTATAGGCTCAAACCAGGTCTTAAAACTTTGGGCTGGTATGTTATCCTTAATGATCTGAAGGCAGCTGTTCCAAACGGTAGTACAAGTTTTATCCATATAGTTTTAATTAAAATCTTGATTTACAACCCCACAGCGATACATCTATTGGGGTTGCTACGGAACATCGAATATTCAAAAAAAAAGCTATTTAAAAAATTAAATTTTAAATTTTTGTTACAGAAATTCACCATTTATTAACCTTTCCTATTGCACAAAATCGAAATAAAAACATTATATTTTGCACGAAGGCTGATAACCGCTCCTCTGTTATTTAAACACTGTTTTTCTTGTCTTCGCCTAAATTCTTAGTCGGTTTTACCGACCTGAACCGTGTTCCTTATACGACGAATTTCCAACAATTGTTGAGCCATGGCAGGCCTGTCAGGCTACCTAATATCTTAAGGTTCTGTTACTGCGAGGGATAATTTTTTTACCTGTAGTTTTGGCAGAGTGACGGCCGCCTGCCAGCATGTAAAGTTTGTCAGGAAATTGTCAGTGCTCACCAAAAACGCTGCGGAGTGTGTCAGCTATTTCGCCCAGGGTGGCATAGTGCTCAACAGCAGTTAATATATAAGGCATCAGGCTTTGCGGGCCTTTCGCGGCTTCCCTTAATTGTTGCAATGAGGTTTGCACCGCCTGGTTATTTCTTTCTGCTTTAAGCTTGGTTAATTTTTCGATCTGTGTTCTGCGGATAGAATCGTCAACACGGAAAACATTCTCAACCGGGGCTTCATTTTCGGTAAAACGGTTAACGCCTACTACAACCCGTTCACCTTTTTCAACTTCGGTCTGGTATTCATAAGATGACCGTGCTATTTCTTGTTGGATATAATCCTGCTCGATGGCTTTCACAGCGCCACCCATTGCATCTATCTTATCAATATATTGCCATGCGGCTTTTTCCAATTCATCGGTCAGTGCTTCTATAAAATAAGAACCAGCCAGCGGATCAACGGTATCAGTCACGCCGCTTTCAAAAGCAATGATCTGTTGTGTACGCAAGGCTATCTTGGCAGCAGCCTCAGTAGGGAGCGACAAGGCTTCGTCATAGCCATTTGTATGCAGCGACTGTGTACCGCCCAGCACGGCGGCAAGCGCCTGGTTGCTTACCCTTACAATATTATTCATGGGTTGCTGGGCAGTTAATGTAGAGCCGCCTGTTTGGGTATGGAAACGCAACTTTTGTGCACCGGCATCTATGGCGCCCAATTGTTTGGTAATGTTGGCCCACATTCTTCGCGCTGCCCTGAACTTAGCTATCTCTTCGAAGAAATTATTGTGGCAATTAAAGAAGAAGGACAACCTTTTGGCGAATACATTTATATCAAGCCCTTTATCAATAGCCGCTTTTAAATAAGCTTTGCCATTAGCCAACGTGAAGGCTAGTTCCTGCACAGCGGTTGACCCTGCCTCGCGGATATGGTACCCGGATATAGAGATCGTATTCCATTTCGGAATTTCCTTGCTGCAATATTCAAATACGTCGGTTATTAACCGCATGGATGGCGCAGGCGGATATATATAAGTCCCTCTTGCGGCATATTCCTTTAATATATCATTCTGCACCGTGCCTGAGATCTGCTTCAGATCGGCTCCTTGTTTTTTGGCTAAGGCAATATACATCGCCAGCAGAATTGAGGCGGTTGCATTGATGGTCATGGAGGTAGTAATATCCTTTAATTGGATACCATTAAATAATACTTCCATATCCTGCAATGAGTCGATGGCTACACCGACTTTCCCTACCTCGCCCTCGGCAAAATCACTATCCGAGTCATAGCCTATCTGGGTTGGAAGGTCGAACGCCACTGAGAGGCCCATAGTGCCCTGACTCAATAAATAATGGTAACGTTTGTTAGATTCCTCGGCAGTTGAAAACCCCGCATACTGGCGCATGGTCCAGGGTTTGCCGCGGTACATATCTTTTTGAATCCCCCTGGTAAACGGGAACTCGCCCGGCAATTCAGTCATCGCCGAAGGTTCAGTGTAAACCTCCTTTATTTCAATACCGGATGTAGTGGTGAATTTCATTGACTGATTTCGGATTTCGAATGTTCAATTTCGGATTTAGATCAGTGTTTCGATTTAAAAAATTCGAAATTCGATATTAAAACAGTTCTTCCATATCCTTACGGATCATGCTTGTGGCAATATCATAAGGATTATCCTGCAGATGGCTTAAATGTGCCAATATGGTTTTGCTCAGGTCAAGACCGGTAGCACTCTCAGGAAGTGCTTTTATGGCGTTGGTTACCACGCTCATGGTATCATCCTTTACCCGCTTTACCACATTCCAGGCACGCTCGCTTACATATATCTGCTGGGTAACATTATGCTGAAACTCGCTGCGGATCTCACTTACCACCAGGCTATGCAGATCATGCGCTGAGTATGATGTACCATTTAGCCTAAGCAGCATATTTGCGGGGTTCACCCTTTCTACAAACAACACCAAACGTTCATACGCCTGGAAACGCAGCGGCAGTGTCTGGTTGGCGATGGTCTTTTTTAGTTCGACCAAGTGAACTTTTTCATTGCGGTCAAGATAGGGTTTTACCAGGTAGAAGGCAATATAGACAGTGCCTATACCGGCCAGAGTATATTTTACTATATCAAGCAAAAACGCGGTTGTTTCCATTTTGTCAGTGTTAGACTAAGGTCATAAATATTGGTTAAGGAACAAAAATCTGCAATTTACCTTATATTTGTATAGTTAATTTAAAATAACATGAGTATAGCTGTTGAAACCGCACCGATCACTTTTACAGAAGGCGCAGTTAAGGAACTGAATAAATTAAAAGATCAGCAGGAAATAAGCGATGAGTTTGGCCTGCGTGTTGGCGTTGAAGGCGGAGGCTGCTCCGGCATGAGCTATATACTGGGCTTTGATCAGAAAAAAGACGGCGATCAGGAATATAACATCGATGGCATCAAAGTGTTTATGCATAAAGCACATGGCATGTACCTGGCAGGTATGCAGATCGATTTCCAGGATGGATTGAACGCCCGTGGTTTTACTTTTAATAATCCGAATGCATCCAGCACATGTGGTTGCGGCTCATCATTCTCGGTATAAGATATTTTGCAATATTAGATACGAAAGCAGCTTTAGGGCTGCTTTTTTTGTTTCACGGGATTTTCTTTAGCTTTATTAGCCATGGAAGTGCATCATCATCCCCACGTTGAAAAGAAAAACTTTAAGGAATATCTATTGGAAGGCTTAATGATCTTCCTGGCGGTAACCATGGGCTTTTTTGCTGAAAGCCTGCGCGAAAATATCAGCAACAAGGAAAAGGAAATGAAATATATTACCAGCCTGGTAAGGGACCTGGAAAAAGATAAAACGGAACTGAAGGATATTATCAAGTACAACAATAATGAAGTAAAGAATCTCGACAGCCTGCTTTCCTTTGCTAATTCAGACATGAATGACTCCAAGAACCGGCAACAGATATATAAATATGCTTCCAGCGTTAGTAGCCTTTCGGTTTTTATCAGCAATGATGCTACCATGTCACAGCTTAAGAGCTCGGGCGGATTGCAATTCATTACACATCATCATATAGCAGACAGTATTGCTAAGTACGATCAGGAAATGCGTGGTATTTACGCTGCTGAAGGGCCGTATACAAAGTTTATCAATGATGCTACTGAGGCCATGACCAAAACCTTGATATTTACTTTGAAGGACGATGGTAAGAGGAAAGGCTATCCCCTGGTAACCACCGACAAAGAAAAAATACAGACATTTTTTAACAATGTTGCACTTGAGCACGGCTGGACAGTGAACTACATTAAAAACCTGCAGGAGCGGGTACCTTACAATTCCAACCTTATTGCATTATTAAAAAAGGAGTACGAAATCGAATAAGCATCCCCATTAGCGGGTTCTTTGGCTAAATATTTGCATTAGGTAATGCACATCTGTTACCATGAAGAATTCTGTATTATCTCCTTATTATAAGATATGGGCCGATGCTATTGAATTGGCCAAATCAAGCAAAACAGAGCGCAAGAACTGGAAGCTTCTAACCATTATTCCTATATCTGTATTACAAGGCATTAACCTGGTTACCATATTGCTTTGGATAAGGGCGCTGAGCCGTAGAAAATTTACCGTAATAATTCCGGTCAATATTTTTCATGCTGTTCCCTTCAATACATTTATTTCAGTGATACTCACCTTCTTTTTACCCTTTGTAATATTTAATTACCTGCTGATCTTAAATAATGACCGGTATCATATGCTGATGAAAATATACCCTCCGCGAAATGGTAAGCGCTACTTCTGGTATATCGCTTTATCACTCGGCATATTTATCATCCCATACTTATTGAAGGTGATATTTTAATTCTTTTATCCCCGCGGCCTCTGTATACGACCCTGCGAATACAATCGGCAAACTAAACAAAAGTCCATCCTATTATTTTAATGTATCTTATTCCAACAGCTTTTCGTATAAAGACAAGGTGAGCTTGCCGCACAACTGACCCATCCCTTTTTTCACTCACCCTTAAACTGACATTCAAATGTTTACGTCAAAAAACAGGGTTATTTTCGGTATAATGTTATTGACGCTATGTACATGCAGTTATCCACACAGGGAAGCTCCAAACGGTGGGCAAGGAATGGACTCAGGCATAAAGGCAACCGATGCTGCTAAACGAAACAAAGGCCGGCTTAAAGATTTTCTCGATAGTGTACAGGTAAAAATGCGCCTGTCTTTTGACCAGATAAAAGAACATACCAACATCGATACTATTTACGACAAAGAATATGTCAGGTTTTTTGGCGACACTGTTTGGTATCGCAGCAGCAGGCACCCGCTCGCCATTATCCGGTACAGTGACAGCACTATAAATAAAAAGCTTCTTTTGGTATTTAACCGAAGCGGAAAATGTACCGCGGCGTTAATGGTTGGGCTTGAGGGCGATGTTGACCGTTTTGATTCGGTTGTTTTGTATTACAAGATATTGGACGACAATAACTTCTCGACTACAGAAACCTGGACATACCGGGAAGGAAGTAAGGACGACAAGGTGACGGTAACCAGGCAATTTTACCAGATCAATAAAAAAGGGAATATCATGGCTCAAAATAACATTATCCATTCTTTTACCAGGCCCAAAGCTATAGCAGTTAGCCACCGGCGGCAGTAGTACTGGCGAACGAGCGTAAATACTCCCAATAAACTACTGAATATTTTGCGCCGCTCCCTGTAACAAAGAGGTATATTGCATTGTCATACAACCAAATTTTGATAATCCCGGGATGGCGGTAAAAACTTCGCTTCGAGAAAATATAGCTATAGCCATGCAATCTATTGCTGGTAACCGGCTGCGTGCATCGCTTACGTCGCTTATTATCGCCATTGGTATAATGGCATTAGTAGGCATTTTGACCGCCATTGAAGGCATCAAACAATTTACCAATGACGCTTTTGCCGACCTCGGCGCTAACTCATTTACGCTGCAAACCCGCGGACAAGGATTAAATTTTGGCAATGGCGGTCACCGCAAGGTTTACCCGCCTATTACCTATAACCAGGCTTCACGTTTTAAAACCGAATTTGACCTGCCGGTAATTACTTCCATCAACCTTGACGTAAGCGGAACAGCGGTAGTAAAACACGGCAATCAAAAATCAAACCCCAATATTTCTGTAACAGGATCAGATGAAAATTATCTTCTTACAGGGGGCCGTAAACTGGCCTATGGCCGAAATTTTTCTAATAGCGAACTGGAACATGGCGCAGGTGTGGTGCTGGTGGGTGACGAAATCCGCAAACGCTTGTTTAAAAATGAAGACCCTATCAATAAACCTATATTCATTGGTAACAGCCGCTTTCTGATCATTGGCGTATTTGCAGCCAAGGGCTCCAGTGCTGGTTTTAGCAGTGATAAATTTTGTGTTATCCCGGTTCTCAAAGCAAAACAAATAGATACCGTTAAAAATCCTTCATTCTCTGTTACGGTAAAAGCAAAAAGCCCTGAAGTGCTTGATGCCAGTGTTGGCGAAGCCACTTCACTGTTCAGGAATATCCGCGGGCTCGATATCTCAAAGGACAATAATTTCGAAATATCCCGAAGCGACTCTATTCAGCAGGAACTATCCGGTCAGCTTGCCGGTATGACCATTGGCGGCATTGCCATCGGTGCTATAACCCTGATCGGTGCTGCCATAGGGTTAATGAACATTATGCTGGTTTCGGTAACCGAACGCACCCGCGAGATCGGTGTACGAAAAGCTATCGGAGCTACACCAGCTATCATCCGTAAGCAATTTTTAATAGAAGCTATTGTTATCTGCCTGATAGGCGGTGTAGCCGGTATTATATTAGGAATGGCTATCGGCAATATTATAGCGGTATCCATAAGCGGTTCGTTTGCGGTGCCATGGGGATGGCTTTTTGGAGCAATCACCTTATGTACGCTGATAGGGCTGGTATCCGGGTTTTATCCTGCCAATAAAGCTTCAAGGCTCGACCCGGTTGAGGCACTCCGGTACGAATAACCATGAAATTTTCTGAAAATTACTTCAATAAAGTATTCTTGAGAGGGTAATCGTGCAGCAGCTTTTGGACATGAGGTGTCTTTAAAGCATGTCTTAACGCATCGGCATGTTTCAAATGGTGCATATCGCTCGATATAAAATCGATAAGCTCATTATCGACCAGGCTTTCGGCCATTCTTTTGGCGTTTGACCCATAATAGCCTGTAAGCGAGATGGTATTCAGCTGTAAGTTACAACCCCAGTCCTTAAATATCTTCAACTGCTCAATGTCCATATAACCATAACGCTCAGGGTGGGCAAGTATAGGCTGATAACCGTAATCTTTTAAACGCTGTATAATAGATATAACATTAGGGGGTTGACTGATAAATGATAATTCAAAAAGCACATAATTATCACCCATCGTCATCAGCTTGCGGTTGTTAATGCGCGCTTCAAATGTTTCGTCAAAGTAATGCTCGGCAGCAGCTTCAACCTCAATATCAATATTCTGGTTTTTTAACTCGGCTTTTAATGTTTCCAGCGCTTCGCCGATAGTTTCTTCATTGTTCTTGAAATAGTCGGCCATGATGTGCGGCGTGGCGATGATCTTTTTGATGCCCAGCGCCATCATTTTCTTTACTAATGCGATGGATTCCTGCACGTTCTGTGCACCATCATCGATACCCGGTAAAACATGCGAGTGCATATCAACGGCTATTGGCTCGTAGTTGAATTTAACCTCTTTCCTCTCCTCTTTCTTTTTAAAGAAACTAAACATTATTAACGGTTGGTATACTGTTCATTATAATATTGCTGGTAATGGCCCGATGTTACATCATTCAGCCATTCTTCATTGGCCAGGTACCAGTCAACTGTTTTCTCAAGACCCTCTTCAAAAGTAATACCTGGCATCCATCCCAGGTCATTTTTGAGCTTAGTAGCATCTATCGCATATCTCAGATCGTGGCCCGCCCGGTCGGTTACAAAAGTGATCAGTTTTTCAGATTCACCTTCTGCCCTGCCTAACTTCTTATCCATTATACGGCACAACAACCTGATAAGATCTATGTTGCGCCATTCGTTATGCCCGCCTATATTATAGGTTGACCCCGCTTTGGCATTATGAAAGATCACATCGATAGCCCGTGCGTGATCTTCAACCCAAAGCCAGTCGCGCACATTTTCGCCTTTGCCATATACCGGAACAGACTTACCCTGCTTAATATTATTGATAGCTAATGGTATTAACTTCTCCGGGAAGTGATACGAGCCATAATTGTTTGAGCAATTAGAAATAACGGTATTCAAGCCGTATGTATCGTGGTATGCCCGCACAAAATGATCTGAGCTCGCTTTGGATGCTGAATAAGGCGAATGCGGATCGTAATTGGTTGTTTCGGTAAACATACCATTTTCGCCCAGGCTGCCGTACACTTCATCGGTAGAAACATGATAAAAGCGCGTTTCATCATATTTGCCTTTCCAATGATGCCTTGCCGCATTCAGCAAACTCACTGTACCTACCACATTGGTTATCACAAAATCCAGTGGATTACTGATCGACCGGTCTACATGCGATTCCGCAGCAAGATGAATGACCGCATCGGGATTTTCTTCAGCAAAAAGATTGTTAATAAAAGCAGAATCAATAATATCGCCCTTTATAAAGCGATAGTTGGGCTCATCTTCAATATCCCGCAGATTAGCAAGATTACCGGCATAGGTCAGCTTATCAAGGTTAATGATTTGATAACCAGGATAGTTTTTTACAAAACGGCGTACTACATGCGAGCCGATAAAGCCGGCCCCACCGGTAATAATTATTTTGTGCATCTGCAAAATTACAAAGGATTTTCGGATAAATACTTTTCCCATGCCCAGGCTGATGACAGCATCTCATCAATACCTAAACCTGCTTTCCAGTGAAGTTGATCGGTCGATTTGGTTACATCGCCCCAGATCTGCTCGATATCTCCACTGCGGCGCGGGCCAATAGTGTAATTTAGTTTAACACCTGTTGAACGTTCAAAAGCCGCAATTATTTCAAGCACCGAAAATCCGTTACCCGTACCGATGTTAAATACATCATAACCTTTAAAGCTGTCGTTCTCCATTAGTTTCAACGCAGCTACGTGCGCTTTAGCCAGATCAACTACGTGAATAAAGTCGCGGATACAACTGCCATCAGGCGTACTATAATCGTCGCCAAAAACAGTAAGTTTCTCACGCTTGCCGATAGCGGTTTGAGTAACAAACGGCACCAGGTTTTGCGGAACGCCAATAGGCAATTCGCCTATTAAAGCAGTTTCATGAGCACCAACCGGGTTAAAATAGCGCAGCGCGATCACTTTATAATCGGCACCCGAAGCCACCATATCCCTCAATATTTCCTCGGCAATTTGCTTGGTATTACCATAAGGCGATTCAGCAGGCTTTACCGGTGCCTCTTCGGTTACGGGCAATTTATCCGGCTGACCATAAACCGTGCAGCTTGAAGAAAATACAAAGTTTATGGGCTTGCCATAATAGGCATTCAGCAGGTTGATAAGCGAGTAAAAATTATTACGATAATATTTCAGCGGTTTTTGTACCGATTCGCCTACCGCTTTTGATGCAGCAAAATGAATAATACCCGAAATATCACTTTCGGCAGTGGCCAGGTTATTAACTGCTTCTTCATCGCAAAGATCCAGCTGATGAAAAACAGGTTTTTTACCTGCTATTTTGGTTATCTGCTCTAATATTTTAGGGTGCGAGTTGGAAAGGTCATCAACAATAACTGGCTCATAACCCGCATTTATCAATTCAACAACAGTGTGTGAGCCGATGTAGCCAAGGCCACCGGTAACTAATATTTTCTTCATAGGTTATTTGTTATATAAGGTAAAATCTTTGTGCTGTATCTCTTTTTGGGGCAGAGATTTAAAGTACTCGTAGGTAACTTTCAACCCTTCGCTGCGTGATACCTTTGGCTCCCAGCCTAATATAGTTCTTGCCTTGGTTATATCGGGCCGGCGCTGCTTAGGATCGTCTACCGGTAAAGGCAAGCTGATCAATTTCTGGTCGGTTCCTGTTAGTTTGATGATCTCTTCGCCAAACTGGCGGATAGTCACTTCATCCGGGTTGCCAATATTAACCGGTTGCGCATAATCACTGAACAACAGGCGGTAGATGCCTTCTATCAAATCGTCAACATAACAGAATGAGCGTGTTTGAGAACCATCCCCAAATACGGTTAAAGATTCGCCGCGCAAAGCCTGACCAATAAAAGCCGGTAAAACGCGACCATCATTCAGCCGCATTCTGGGACCGTATGTATTAAATATCCTGGCTATACGTGTTTCCAACCCGTGGAATGTATGATAAGCCATCGTTATGGCTTCCTGGAAACGCTTTGCTTCATCATAAACACCGCGCGGGCCTACCGGGTTTACATTACCCCAGTATTCTTCCGGTTGTGGGTTCACATTCGGATCGCCATAAACTTCTGACGTTGAAGCAATAAGTACCCGTGCCTTTTTTACCCTCGCTAAACCTAAAAGGTTATGTGTACCTAATGAGCCAACCTTAAGCGTTTGTATTGGTATCTTCAAATAGTCTATTGGGCTGGCAGGCGACGCGAAATGGAGGATATAATCCAATTCACCGGGTACATGCACAAACGTTGAAACATCATGCTGATAAAACTCAAAGTTCGCGAGTTTAAACAAATGTTCGATGTTTCGCAGGTCGCCGGTTATCAGGTTATCCATGCCTATTACATGGAAATCTTCTTTAATAAACCTGTCGCATAAATGTGAGCCGAGAAATCCTGCGGCACCGGTTATCAGTATACGTTTTCGGGTTGCCATTATTCAATAACTTTTCTGCCGATACTATTATAATAAAAGCCGCAATCGATCATTTTTTGAAGATCATAAAGGTTGCGCCCGTCAAAAATAACTTTATTTTTCAACTGCTTTTCAAGCAGATCAAAATCCGGGGTACGGAAAACAGACCACTCTGTAACAATTAGCAGGGCATCAGCATCTTTCAATGCATCATACTGGTTATCAGCATAGTCGATATTATTTCCGACAAAGGCTTTAACGTTATTCATCGCCTCGGGGTCAAAAGCAGTAACAGTTGCACCCGCCTTCAGCAATTCGTCTATCACATATAACGACGGCGCTTCACGTATATCGTCAGTCTCCGGCTTAAAGGCAAGGCCCCACATGGCAAAATGTTTGTCTTTGATATCGCCTTTGAAATATTTCTTTACTTTTTCAACCAGTAGTTTTTTCTGTAGCTCGTTAACCTTGATAACCGAGTTCAATATCTTAAAATCATAATCGATCTCTTCTGATGATTTTACCAGTGCCTGAACATCCTTAGGGAAACAGCTGCCGCCATAACCTATGCCGGCGAACAAAAAACGCCTGCCTATACGATCATCAGCACCAATACCACGGCGTACCATGTCTACATCAGCACCTACAAGCTCACAAACATTGGCTATCTCGTTCATGAACGATATTTTGGTTGCCAGGAAAGAGTTAGCGGCATATTTTGTTAGTTCGGATGAACGCTCGTCCATAAAAACTATCGGGTTTCCCTGGCGCACGTAAGGCGAGTATAATTCTTCCAGCAAACGACGGGCACGCTCGTCGCGTGTACCGATCACTACCCGGTCGGGTTTCATAAAATCTTCAACAGCCACGCCTTCACGTAAAAATTCAGGATTTGATACCACTGCAAATTCTACGTCGGTATGTTCTTTTATCACGGCAGTTACTTTATCTGCAGTACCTACCGGCACGGTCGATTTGGTAACAATAACTTTGTATTCGGTGATCAGTTTGGCAATATCTTTTGCTGCGCCTAATACGTAGCTCAGGTCGGCAGCGCCATCGCCACCCGGAGGAGTAGGTAATGCCAGGAATATGATCTTTGCTTCAGCAACGGCCTCCGCTAATTCAGTAGTAAAATGAA
>JBQCEA010000186.1:0-5665 GCA_051960695.1 Mucilaginibacter sp.
AGCGCCTCTTTTGGGATAAACTGGCTCACATCACCCTTGTAACGCAATATTTCGCGCACGATGGTCGAGCTGATAGACGAGTACCCCGGCTTGCTCACAATAAATATACTTTCTATTTCAGGCGCAAGGGCATGATTCATTTGGGCTATAGCTTTTTCATATTCAAAGTCTGATACTGTGCGGATACCCCTGATCATATAAGCAGCGCCAATACTTTTGCAAAAATCAACGGTTAATCCATCATAAGCCACTACGTGTATCCTTGGCTCGTTCCCAAATACGGCACGAAGCATTTTCTCACGCTGTTCAACACTTAACAGCCCTTTTTTTGAACTGTTGTCGCCAATGCCGATATAGAACTTATCGAACAGGTCGACAGAGCGTTTAACAATGTCTACATGGGCTTTAGTAACCGGGTCAAACGAACCGGGAAAGATGGCGACTTTCATAATTGCGTTTAAATGTTGTTGTCAAAAATAGAGATTAGATTGGTAAAACATAATTCAACTCAACAGATTATTCATTAATGCGTATTGCAGCAGCATGATGGTTTTTCCATCCTTAATATCTCCGTTATTGACCATTGTAATTGCTTGTGAAAACGGTAATTCCAATACCTCAATATTTTCATTTTCTTCTTCAAGGCCGCCACCATCGCCTATTTTCATTTCTTTAGAATATGCTGCCACGAAAAAATAAAGCAGTTCTGTTACCGAGCCAGGCGACATGTAAGCCTCAAATACTTTTTGCACTTGTGATATTTTATAACCAGTTTCTTCCTCGGTCTCTCTTTTAATACATTGCTCAGCGTTGTCTTTGTCCAATAAGCCTGCGCAAGTTTCGATTAAATAACCATCAGGATTGCCGTTAACATAGGTTGGCATTCTAAATTGCCTGGTTAATATTACTGTTTGATTTTGCTTATTATAAAGCAAGATAGTCGCACCGTTCCCCCGGTCATAAGCTTCACGGCTTTGAACTGTTGGTAAACCGTTAATATTAGTGTATTGATAAGTTATCTTCCGTAACGTGTACCAGTTATCTGATAGTATTTCGTTTCTGAGTATGTCAAGATCTTTCATTTGATCATATGTGATTGAAATTGATTATTTTTGAGCAAATTAAATCATAAGTGATGAATTTTCAAAAAAGAAAGCAAGTAATTCTGAAAAAGCTAAATGAAGCCGGAGAAGTGAATATCAAGCAAATAGCTTTGGAACTGAGAATATCAGAGATCACCATTCGCCGTGACTTGAACCAACTTGCCGACGATGGTTTATTGTACCGTACACATGGCGGCGCTTTGCAGATAGATAAGGTAACGATACCACACCAGTTTATCAATAAAGCAGCCAAAAACATTGAAGCGAAAGACAAAATTTGTCGTGCTGCAGCTAACGAGATTATTGACGGTGATGTCATTTTTATGGATTGCGGCAGCACAGTTTATCGCTTATGCCAATTTATCCGGAATAAAAGAATAAAAGTCATTACCAACTCCATGCCGGTTATTTATGAGCTGCAAAATAGCCTGGTATCATTAAATATTATTGGCGGAGAATTTAATACTGAACGACAAGCGGTGCATGGTAAAATTGCTAACGAACATATTGCGCGTTATCATGCTACCAAAGCATTTCTGGGTGTCGATGGAATTTCACATAATGGCCTGTTTGCGAATACTGAACTGGAAGCTGATATTACCTTGTCCTTTGCTGCCCATAGCGTAAAGACTTATTTGCTATGCGATGCCAGTAAGATAGGGAAGGAGAGTTACCTGAAGTTCGGGAACCCTGAAATGATCAATACTATAATCACCGATTCGAAATCTGCTGAATTGGACTATTTTAAAAAGCAGGGAATAACCTTACTGAACGTGTGATCAGGCCTTAAAAAACGAAAACGAAGAATGCCCATATTTGCGTTGTTCAACAAATGCCGGGTGGTTACTTAGGTTTTGCATGGACTGGTGCTCTACGATGAGCAAGCCATCTGGCAGCAACAATTCTTTGTCGAATATGATCTTCGATATTTCCGGAATACGGTTCAGATCATAAGGCGGATCGGCGAAAATTAAATCGAATTTTTCCGTCTCCATTTCAAGGAACTTGAATACATCAGCCTTGTAGGTTTTTATTTGGTCGAGATGGTGCTGACGTGCGGTATCCTTCAGATAATTGACACAATGAATACTGCGATCAACAGAAATCACTTTATCAGCTTCTCTCGAAGCAAATTCAAGCGAGATATTGCCTGTTCCGCTGAAAAGGTCAAGCACTTTAAGGCCCTCAAACTCAATTTGATTTTGCAGGATATTGAACAGCGCCTCTTTAGCCAGATCGGTAGTGGGGCGTACGGGTAAGTTTTTAGGCGGATTAAGCCTTAACCCTTTTAATATGCCTCCGATGATCCGCATAACGACAGAGCGGTAAGATATAAAACAGAATATGATGGAATTTCTTCCGGCAAGCTAACCAGTGTTTGACTATTCAATTCCACTTCGCCAAAAAACTCGGCCAGGCGTTTCATAGAGTTGTCATCAGGCGTAACTTCGCCGCTCACAACCAAAGTAATATCCTTGTTTTGGAGCCCCAGTTCCTGTGCAACTAACGAGGTAAAGTAAACCAGTTCATCGCTGTTCCTGAACTCGAACGTGTTATAAAAACGTAGCTTACCTTCTCTAAAATTCAATATTTCCACATGCTCATTGGCTATATTGAGGTACAGACTTTGAGCATTGGGATTAGTATTAGCTACAGCCAATATCCAACCCTTTGCCGGGAATACAAAAGCCGAGTTAACCTTTTTAGGGATAGCTGTACTATGTTGGTTGGTTTTAAAGATCACCTGGTTATCAGCATCCAACGGCTGTGAGTATACTTTTTCGTCATGCTGCACATCCAGGAAACGGGCAATATCAGCAACCTTATCCGGTGCAAAAAGGCTTGTCGGCACAAACGTAAAACCCAGTTGCGGCAGGGCTATAATATGCTGGTTATAACCATGTAATAAAAATTTGCGATTATCCGAAGGATTCTCCAGCTCATCCAAACCAACCCCGGTTTCCAAAGCGAGCAACTTTTTGTTGCCTGTTATGGCATAAGAGAATGACCCGGGTTCAACCTGCACTAATAAGGCATAGCCGGCAGTTTGCTCAGGTTTAAATTCAGGATCGCGATAGTGATAGTTGCGGTTACTCATGCAGTTATGGCAAAAGTAATATTTTTTGGATTAGTTAAAAGTTTGTCGCGTTATTTGATGCCAGATCCAATAAAAGAATATATCTTTACCGAAAACGTTCATTACCTATGGTGACATTATTTGTTGGAGGTTTTCCGCTTGATATAGAAGAGATAGAGTTGGCAAAGCTGATCATGCCTCATGGGCAAATACATACCATCAAGATCGTTAAAGACAAGAAAACACGCATCTGTAAAGGTTATGCCTTTGTTGAAATGGTAGATCTGGAAGCCGCTGAAAATGTTATCGCCAATTTAAATGGCATGGCAATGGGCGACCGTACTTTGACTATCAAGATCAGTGAAGAAAAACCAAAGCCTGCTCCAAAACCATGGGCTTCCAAACCACAATATGGTGCAAAATCCAACTACGTTAAGGTTGAGAGGCCATCATCAGACGCTTTCAAAAAGAAACGCCCCCGCCGGTCTGTAGATTAAGCCCGCTCATTTTTGTCTGAACCTGAATTACCAGAATTTAAGAAGGTATAGAATTCCTGCGACTCCTTCTTTGTCATTTCTACGAGCAAGAATGAATTGAGGGTTGGCGTCAGGAGAACTATCTCTTGAGCGGGTAGAGTTATGACAGCGCGAATGAAAAAATCTTATACATCAAGCATGGCGTTTAAGATTTCTCGTATTCACTCGAAACAACCAAAATAAATAAGCTTTCTGTTACCGAATTACTAAACCCTTTTACAGCAATGACAAGTTCCTATAGTATTAATTTTAAAAATAAGGTTCTAATTAAAATCAAATCGCGGCAAATATGGTTTACTTAAGGAGATTTTGAGTAATCGATGAAAAAAAGAAAGAACTTATTTGAAAAATTTGCCGACTGGGCTACAGCTGCCACGGGTAGCTCTGCGGCTTTTATTATCGCCATTATAGTTATTGTTGTTTGGGCGGTAACCGGGCCTATCTTCCAATATTCAGACACCTGGCAGCTGGTGATCAATACCGGTACAACCATCGTCACGTTTCTGATGGTTTTTCTGATTCAGAAATCGCAAAACAAAGACTCGAAGGCCATCCACATGAAGCTTAATGAACTCATCGCTTCACACGCCGGCACAAGTAACCGCATGGTCAATATTGAGGATTTGAGCGAGGCAGAGCTGGATCGTCTGCGCAGGTTTTATGAGCAACTTTCGGAATTAGCCGAAAAGGAAGACGATATTACCTGTACCCATTCAATTGATGCAGCTGAAGAGAACCATGCCTTAAAGCTTGGCGGATTCAAGAGCCGGAAATCTTATTTACTATCAAAAGAGAAAGGCGCCTCAAATGCCTGACCTTGAACTTGTTGAGCGGTTAAAGCAATTTAATGCGCCCCTGTTACCCGAGATGGTGCGCATAATATATGAGGTAATGGCCGAAAATGCATTCCGCTTTTACCGGGGCACCTGTCATTTATTTTATGAAGATCTGGCAAAAGTAAAAACGTTACCGGCAAGTCCGCTTACGTGGATATGCGGCGATCTGCATTTGGAAAATTATGGCAGTTATAAAGCAGATAATAAGCTGGTTTACTTTGACCTGAACGATTTTGACGAGGCCGTGATGGCACCATGCATCTGGGAATTGATGCGTATGGTAACCAGTATCTTTATTGCATTTGAAGCCTTGGAAATTGAACCAGAGAAGGCCATGAAAATGGCGCAACTATTTTTACGAAACTATGCAGCTATGCTGCTTAAAGGCAAGGCGGTAAGTATTGATCCACGTACATCAAGGGGTATTGTCTGCGACTTTTTGATCAAAGCGGAAGAAAGCCGGGAAGAAACCTTGCTGCAGAAACGTACACATAAAAAGAAGAAAAAGCTGGTATTGTCGCTTAAGGACGAAAGGCATTTTAAAATACTCAAGCCCGAGCGGCTGCATCTTAAAGATCACATTGCTAATTGGATAACCAACAGCAGCGACGGTCCTTATAATTATGAAGTGCTGGATACGGTTTTCCGGTTAGCCGGAACCGGCAGCATCGGCGTTAAACGGTACCTGTTCCTGCTGAAAAGCACCAACACAAAAAATAAATACCTTTTTGTTGACATGAAACAATCAAGGCCGTCCAGTTTGCAGCCTTATCTTCAGGCCCCGCAACCAAAATGGCAAAGCGAGGCAGACAGGATAGTAAGTGTGCAGCAACGTATGCAGAACATGCCGGCCTTTTTATTGAGTACCACTAATTTTAAGGGCGAGCCTTATGTATTGCAGGAGTTACAGCCGGTGAAGGATTCGATCAATTTTAAGCTGATCAGGGATCAATACCGTGATATTTACCAGGTAATTGACGATATGGCACTATTAACAGCCTCGGCACAATTACGTTCGGGCGGAATGGACGGGTCGGCCACTATTGATGAATTGAAGGCCTTTGCAGCACGTGATGACTGGCAACCCTTCATACTTCAATATGCGCAATCTTA
>JBQCEA010000187.1:0-8443 GCA_051960695.1 Mucilaginibacter sp.
CCCCAGCCTGTTCTTCCTGGGGTCGCTTGACTGGGCTCCCAACCGTGAGGGGATCGAGTGGTTTTTGCATGCCTTTCATAACGAGATCGCTAACGATGAATTAAGAGTGAAGTTTTATGTGGCCGGCAATGATATTCCGGAAGAGTTTGACGACTATGAGGTAATGGGTAAAATATTTATCCAGGGCGAAGTAGACAATGCGCTTGAGTTTGTTAACAGCAAATCCATCATGATCGTGCCGCTTTTATCCGGCGGCGGTATGCGGGTAAAGATCGTGGAGGGTATGGCGATGCAGAAATGCATTATATCTACTACGCTTGGCGCTGAAGGCATCAATTATAAGAACGGCGTAAACATTCTGATCGCCAATACCCGTGAAGAATTTTTAAGGGCGATACGGCGGTGCATTGCCGACGAAGATTATTGCAAAGCAGTAGGCATAAACGCCCGCAGACTGGTTGAAGAACAGCACGACGCCAATAAGGTAACCAGTAACCTGGTTAGTTTATACCAGGGGCTGCTTTAATTGGAAAAGTTGTACTGGTTGAAGTGGTTATTAAGCTATTTGAGAACCTGTAACTAATAAAACTTTTACAACCAATACAACCAACCCAAATCATTACTTTTGCGGCAATTGATTTGATATGAAGAATACGGCTTTAACCCACAAACACATTGAATTAGGTGCCAAAATGGTACCATTTGCAGGCTATAATATGCCGGTGCAGTATGCCGGAATTAACGCTGAGCACGAAACCGTACGCAAGGGCGTAGGCGTGTTTGATGTGAGTCACATGGGCGAATTTATTTTAAAAGGCGATAAGGCGCTTGACCTGATACAACGTGTTACCAGTAACGACGCATCAAAACTATATGACGGCAAGGTACAATACTCCTGTTTGCCCAATGAAAACGGCGGCATAGTAGACGACCTTTTGGTTTACCGTATCGATGAGAAAACCTACCTGCTGGTAGTAAACGCTTCGAACATTGAAAAAGACTGGGATTGGATCTCCAAATACAATACCGAAGGCGTAGAGATGAAGAATATTTCTGACAAGACCTCACTTTTAGCTGTTCAGGGGCCGAAAGCTGCCGAAGCATTACAAAGCCTTACCGATATCGATCTTGGCTCGATGGAATATTACACCTTTAAAAAAGGAAAATTTGCTGGCATAGATAATGTATTACTTTCAGCTACAGGTTATACAGGCGCAGGCGGTTTTGAGATCTATGTTGAAAATGACAAAGCAGAACATGTTTGGGATGCTGTTTTCAAAGCCGGCGAACCATTCGGTATTAAACCGATAGGTTTGGGCGCTCGCGATACACTGCGTTTGGAAATGGGCTTCTGTTTATACGGTAATGATATTGACGATACTACTTCGCCGTTGGAAGCAGGACTTGGATGGGTAACCAAATTCACTAAAGAGTTTACCAATTCAGCAGCCCTTCAACAGCAAAAACAGGAAGGTGTAAAGAAAAAGCTGGTTGGTTTTGAAATGATCGACCGTGGTATACCACGTCATGACTATGAAATAGTTGATGCTGACGGTAATGTTATCGGCAAAGTGACCTCGGGTACACAATCACCCTCTTTACAAAAAGCCATTGGCATGGGTTATGTGAATAATGCATTTGCCAAAGAAGGTACGGAGATATTTATCAAGATCAGGGATAATAAAGTTAAAGCACAGGTTGTAAAACCACCGTTTTATAAATAAGTCATTAGGCCAGCAGGTCATTAAGTGATTTTGAATGATATATTGACCAAATGAATTAATGACCCAATGACTTAATGCCTCAATGACCTCCATGAATGAACTTCACGTCTGCCTCACCCCTGCCCTTGTGCCGCTTTATAGGGTAGAGGATTACATTGTTGTCATTATCGACATTTTCAGGGCTACCTCGTCTATCTGCTACGGTATTGACAATGGCGCTAAAGCTATTATTCCCGTTGCTGAGGTTGAAGAATGTGCCGCTTACCGCGAGATGGGCGTAGATTATCTTTTGGCTGCCGAGCGTAACGGTGAAGTTGTGACCGGCTTTGATTTCGGCAATTCGCCATTTTCCTATACCAAAGATAAGATCGATGGCAAGACTGTTGTGCTGACTACCACCAATGGCACACACGCACTGCACTTATCGCGCGCTGCAAAAAAAGTGGTTATAGGTTCATTTTTGAACCTCACAGCCTTATCTAACTGGCTGGCAACACAACAAGAAGACATACTACTGGTGTGCGCTGGCTGGAAAAACAACTTCAACCTGGAAGATACCATTTTTGCCGGTGCTGTTATTGAGCAACTTAAAGGTATCGACTTCAAACTGGACGATGCCGCCATCGCAGCGAATGACCTTTATCAGCATGCTAAGAATGACCTCGCAGGTTACCTGACCAAAACCTCACATAGTGAGCGTCTGAAAAAATTAGGCATTGAAAAGGATATCGCCTTCTGCCTCAACGTAGATATTACAACAGCCATCCCGGTTCTGGAAGGAGAACGGTTGGTTAAGTTGCAGTAGCAGTGTAAAGTAGCAGTTCCACCGGTATGTACTGCCACTGCAACTCATAAACTGCTACTATTATCTAAGCTTCTCATTATTCCGGTGCCTTTCTGTATCCCGGATACTTTTCTTCTCCAGGTTCTTCTTCAGTGCTTCAGTCAGATCAATACCGATTTGATTGGCCAGGCAGATCAGCACAAATAATACGTCAGCCATCTCGTCGGCAAGGTTCACTTCAGTATCCGATTTCTTGAACGACTGCTCACCATATTGCCTTGCCATAATACGCGCCACCTCACCCACTTCTTCCATCAGAATGGCAGTATTGGTAAGCTCATTAAAATAACGGATGCCGGTTGTTTTGATCCAGTTGTCGACCAGTTGTTGTGCTTCTTCTATCGTCATAATAATTTATTTAAGTTGGAGTAGCAGTATAAAGTAACAGTTTTAACATCCCGACTGCTAC
Organism: Mucilaginibacter sp.; assembly: GCA_051960695.1. Classification (GTDB taxonomy): domain Bacteria; phylum Bacteroidota; class Bacteroidia; order Sphingobacteriales; family Sphingobacteriaceae; genus Mucilaginibacter. Next base: position 2,978 of record JBQCEA010000187.1, read on the forward strand.
TGCTACTCTCAACTGCTACTGATCAATGATTGTCCTTGTCCTTTGTGTCTATTATTATGGTGACCGGCCCATCGTTAAGCAGGCTGATCTTCATATCTGCGCCAAAGATACCTGTGGCTACTTTTTTACCGGTCAGTTCCTCCAAGGTTTTGATCATTTGCTCATACATAGGTATGGCTTTATCTGGCCGGGCGGCGCGCGTAAATCCGGGACGGTTGCCTTTTTTAGTAGAAGCAAACAACGTGAATTGAGAGATCAGTAAAATATCGCCATTCACATCCGCCAAAGGTTTATTCATTAAGCCATTCTCATCGCTAAAAACACGCATGGATGCTATCTTTTGTGCCAGCCATTGCAGGTCGTCGGTAGTATCCGCATCTTCAATACCCAACAAAACCAGGAAACCAATTCCGATCTCTCCGGTGATCTTACCATCTACTGCGCAACTTGCCTGCGTTACCCGTTGTAGTACTGCTCTCATTTTGGATAATGTTATCTTTTGTTGAGCAAGATAAAATATAACGCTCACATTATCATCCGAATGAATATATTTGGACTGCGAGGTAAAATATAAGCTATGCTTTGCTAAACCTTATTTACATGAAATTTAACGTTTATTCCATCTTTTTTCTGATCATTCTTGGCCTGATCTCAGGTTGTTCAAAAAATTCCAATCCAAAACCACGACAGACAAATCCAGTTGCAGACACTGCACTTACAGCGGTTTGGCCAACAGATGCTGATGTATATTTTGCCGGTACGGCCACAGGCACATATCCTAATAATTATCCCGTCGCTACTATATGGAAAAATGGCGCTCCGCAAGCCCTTTCTACCGATTTATCATCTAACCAATCATCTGCAAACGCGGTTGCAGTTAACGGAACGGATGTGTATGTTGCAGGAGATATAGCCGGAATGGCTGTTTATTGGAAAAACGGCGTATTCACAAACCTGGGAAAAAGTTTATTTAAGGCGTATGGTTATCAATCGAAAGCCACTACAGTGGCGGTAAGCGGCAACGATGTTTATCTGGCAGGGTATATGGATAATAAAGCCGCTTATTGGAAAAACGGTATTCTTAACCTAATTGCCCGGCAAGATTCAAACACCGTTTACCAGATTAATACTATCGCAATAAACGGCAACGATTTATATTTTGGAGGATATGCGTTGAAAGTTCCACCCGGTGGTTCTGTAATACCTTCGTATCAGCCTGTTGTATGGAAAAATGGAGTAATGACGGTTTTGCCTGGTTCCAATTCAACCGGTGCTATGGTTAATTCTATTGCTATAAATGGCAATGATGTTTATGCGGCAGGTTTTACTGATAAAGGAGCAACGTTATGGAAAAACAGCGAGACCACATTATTGCCAAATGGCAACATTTATTTTGCCTCTGCAGCAAATGCTATATTTATTAAAAGCTCGGATGTATATGTAACCGGCAACGTAGGATCTGAGCCCGTTTATTGGAAAAATGGCAAACTTAATGTCCTGCCTGTTTCACAAAATGCCCCAGGTGTTTCAATGGGAATAGGATTTGATGGCCTCGACCTATATATAGCTAATGGGATGGACAAAAACGGAAATTCTATTTTTTGGAAAAATGGCGTTGCTTATAAATTAGCGAAAGGTATAAATGTTGTATACGGGATAGCAATTGCTCCGCATTGATTCATATCACGCCCTCGTGTCATAGCCATGATAAATGCTCACATAGCTTTCATAACGGGATAGTTCGATTTCACCGTCCTCAACGGCTTTGATGATGGCGCAGCCAGGTTCGTTAATGTGGCGGCAGCTGTTAAACCGGCATTGGTTTAATCGTGCACGCATCTCCGGGAAAAAGTGGCTCAGCTCGTTCTTTTCAATATCGATCACCCCCAATTCGCGGATACCGGGCGTATCGATAATGTATCCCCCTTGCGGCAGGTCGAACATTTCAGCGAAGGTGGTGGTGTGCATGCCTTTGTCGTGCCATTCGGATATTTCAGAAGTGCGCAGTTGCAACTCCGGCAACAAGGCATTGATCAGGCTTGATTTTCCAACCCCTGAGTGCCCGGCAAATAAGGTTACTTTATCTTTAATAGCCTCCGCAACCTGGTCTATATGAGTCCCTGTCAATGCTGATATTTCATAGCAGGGATAACCTATGTTCTCGTAAATACCGGTATAGCCTTCTAATATTTCTAAGCCTTCATCGCTGAAAAGATCAAGCTTATTAAAAACCAGTGATGCCGGAATATCATAGGCTTCAGCCGTCACCAGGAAACGGTCGATAAATCCCAGTGAAGTACGTGGCGAGGCCAGCGTAACGATCAGGAATGCCTGGTCAAGATTGGCTGCCAGTACCTGCGCCTGCTTTGAAAGATTGATCGATTTGCGGATGATATAGTTTTTGCGCGGCCGCAGGTTAGTGATCACACCTGTCCCCTGCTCGGGCTCTAATTCGAAATCTACATGGTCGCCAACTGCTATTGGATTGGTAGTAGTCAGTCCTTTGATACGAAACTTCCCTTTTATGCGACAATCAAACCATTCCCCGTCCGGTGTTTTCACCTGGTACCAGCTTCCGGTTGATTTGGTTACGAGTCCTTCCATGTAGCCTGCAAAGGTATTGATTTTTGAAAAGACCATAAAAATGCCATGTTGAAACCCGAAAATCAATAAAAACGTACTAAACGCAAATAGCATTTGGATATTCAAAAAATATCTACTTACTTTACAGGCAATACAGAAATGGTAATATCATAGACGTTTTTCTACGATAATTTTATCAAAACTGACAACAAGTTATCTCGATGACAATTAACAGCACCATAATTACAACAACAACTACCACCGGGGGCATACCCGGAGGAAGATGATTGTATGGTGTAAACAATAGAAAAAGAAACCAGCAGAACGCCTTCCTCCAGCAAGAGGAAGGCGTTTTTTATTTATACGTTATAAAATGAAGATACTAAAATTCGGAGGCACTTCAGTAGGATCGGCGCAAAGCATCAGCACTGTGATCGATATACTGAAGAAAGAATACCAGGCAGGCGAAAAACCGGTCGTTGTGCTGTCGGCCATGAGCGGCGTGACAAACCTTTTATCCTCGATGGCTGAAAAGGCTGCAAATGGTGAGGATTTCACATCTCAGTTAGCCGAACTGGAAACGCGCCATTTTGATATGGTAAGAACACTGCTGAGTGTTCAGCACCAGAACCCTGCCTTTACAAGGCTGAAGATTAACTTTAACCACCTGGAAGAATTGCTGCAGGGCGTTTATACTCTGCGAGAGCTTACGCCAAAAACACGCGACCTGATATTGAGCTATGGCGAACGCTGTTCAACACTGATGATCAGCAAAATGGCTGCGCAGTATTTTCCGGAAGCGCTGTTCATCGATGCCTCCGAACTGATCAAGACCGACAGTGCATTCGGCAATGCCAGGGTGAACATGGAACTGACCGAATTATTGATCAGGAATTTCTACCACGAGAACTATAATAAAATGCTGTTCGTTACCGGATTTATCGCCTCCAATGATGCCGGACAGATCACCACGCTTGGCCGTGGCGGCAGCGATTATACCGCAGCTATTTTCGGCGCTGCTTTGAACGCATCCGAAATAGAAATATGGACCGACGTGAATGGCATGATGACCGCCGACCCACGTATGGTTAAAAAGGCGTTTTCATTGCCTGAGTTGACTTATACCGAAGCTATGGAACTATCGTATTTCGGCGCCAAAGTGATCTATCCGCCTACCATGATCCCTGCTTTTATGCGGAAGATACCTATCGTTATCAAAAATACTTTTGACACTGACTTTGAGGGAACTATAATTAAACATCATTCTAAGATCTCAAACCAGCCGATAAAAGGTATTTCTTCTATCAATGATATCAGTATCATCAATGTGCAGGGCAGCGGTATGGTGGGCAAATCAGGTTTTAGCGGCAGGCTGTTCTCCTTGCTGGCACGGGAACAGATCAACATTATCCTGATCACTCAATCGTCATCTGAGCATAGCATTACCTTCGCTGTTAACCCAAATGATGCAGCTAAAGCCAAACGCGTCATTGAGCAGGAATTTGAACTGGAGCTGCTTGCTAACAAGCTTGACCACCCTGAAATTGAAAGCGAACTGGCGATACTGGCTATAGTAGGCGAAAACATGAAGCAAACACCGGGCATATCGGGCAAATTGTTTCACGCCCTGGGCCGTAACGGTGTTAACGTACGCGCCATAGCGCAAGGCTCGTCGGAGTACAATATATCTGTAATTATTTCGCGGCATGATCTTGCCAAAGCACTGAATGCGGTACACGATTCGTTCTTTGTTCAGCTAAACAAAACGCTGCATGCTTTCTGTCTCGGTACCGGCAATATTGGCACAACGCTTTTCCGCCAGCTAAATCAGCACAGCGAGCATTTGCAGCAAAATAACGGCATACAGGTAAAAATAGTGGGCATCAGCAATACCCGCAAAATGATCTTCAATGCCGACGGTTTATCGCTGGAAAAATGGCAGGATGAGTTACAGCAATCGCATCAAAAAGCCGACCTGGCTGAATTTGTAGAACGGATGAAGGAAATGAACCTGCCGAACTGTGTTTTTATCGATAACACCGCCAGCCCGAAGCCCGTTGATTTTTATGAGGACATCTTTAAGTCGACCATATCAGTGGTTACTTGTAATAAGATCGGTAATTCGGCTGATTACGATCAATACAAAACTTTCAGGGATACTGCGCGGCAACATGGCGTAGATTTCTTCTATGAAACTAACGTAGGTGCGGGTCTCCCTATCATTCGCACACTGAAAGACCTGATGAATAGCGGCGACAGGGTAAAACGTATCGAAGCTATATTATCAGGAACTATTTCCTTCATCTTCAACCAGTTTAAGGGCGACGCCAATTTCCACGATGTGGTACAATTAGCGCAGGAAAAAGGATATACCGAACCTGATCCGCGGGATGACCTGCGCGGCACTGATTTTATGCGGAAGATGCTGATACTGGCCCGTGATGCTGGTTATGCTATGGAAGCGAAAGATGTGCAAATCGAAAGCATCCTGCCGAAAAGCTGCATCGAAGCTAAGACAGTTGAGGACTTTTATGAGGCCTTGAAAAACGAGAATGCTTATTTTGAAAAGTTAAAAAAGCAGGCTGAAAGTGAGAAGAAGGTGCTGAGGTATATCGGCAAATTGGAGGATGGGAAAACCGGCATCACACTGCAAATGGTTGATGAGAACCATCCTTTCTATATGCTCTCGGGAAGTGACAATATTATCTCCTTTACAACCGACAGGTATAAAAACAGGCCGCTGGTTGTGAAAGGGCCTGGAGCAGGTGCTGAAGTTACCGCCGCAGGCGTATTTGCTGATTTGATAAACGTGGGAGCTAATTAATTATGAAAGATTCTATAAAAGTTTTCGCACCGGCAACGGTGGCAAATGTTGTTTGTGGT
>JBQCEA010000188.1:0-3626 GCA_051960695.1 Mucilaginibacter sp.
ATTTTCACCGGCGGGTCCTTGTCCTTTGTTGGATGTCCGCATGGCATTTGCTTGTTTTATCTCATCAACCGATATCTCTTCCTTTTGGTGTGTATCTTCTGATGATATCCATTCAATGGCCTCATTAAGTTCACTTAACTTATAACCTCTTGATTCGCCTGGTATGAAGTGCTTTGCTACGTCTGTTAGCCATTCCACACTTTTCTGATCGGTTACAATTGCAACTTTTTTCCATTTATTGAAATTTTTTAAGGCGAGCCTGAAGTCCTGCCACCAGGCAGCAGCGCTAAAGTTCTGGACATTTGTTTCTAATACCAATAAATAATTGATCTCACCCTGGCGTTTTGACATCTCTTCCATCCGGGGTATCAACACTTTTTCGTAGTCATCTTTGTTAACCTCACCTGTGGCACGTATGCCGATAACATTATCAGGCAAGTCTTTTATAAACTGGAGCATCTTTTTATTTTATTAATAGTTACAATACTATAACAACAGGCAAACTAATCTGTTTCGCTTCATGCAGCCTGACTGTAAAAATTGAATTATTGTATCTTTGCGCCATGCAGCAAAACTTGTCGGCTTACAGTCAGCTTATCAAAAAAGAAGCTAAAAATATCGGCTTTATGTTTTGCGGTGTTGCGAAAGCTGATTTTTTAGAAGAAGAAGCGCCGCGGCTGGAGAATTGGCTAAAGCGGAATATGCAGGGCGAGATGCATTACATGGAAAATTATTTCGACAAGCGCCTTGATCCTCGTTTGTTGGTCGATGGGGCCAAATCAGTTATTTCATTAGGACTAAATTACTACACTGAACAATACCAGCTTGATCCATCGGCCCCTAAAATATCCAAGTATGCTTATGGAACAGATTATCATCATGTGATCAAGGATAAAATGAAACAACTGCTGGCGGTAATTAACGAAAAAATAGGCGAAGTAAACGGGCGGGCTTTTGTCGATTCGGCGCCGGTGCTGGATAAAGCGTGGGCAAAAAGAGCCGGATTGGGATGGGTTGGTAAAAACACCAATCTCATCAATACAAAAAAGGGTTCTTTCTTCTTTTTAGCTGAATTGATCGTAGACATTGAACTAGAATACGATATTCCTTCAACTGCTGACCATTGCGGTACCTGCACACGTTGCATTGACGCCTGCCCTACTGAGGCTATAGTAGCGCCTTATGTGGTTGATGGCAGCAGATGTATATCCTACCTAACTATAGAATTAAAAAATGAAATACCGGCTGACTTCCAGGGGAAAATGGATAACTGGATGTTCGGTTGTGATGTTTGCCAGAATGTATGCCCCTGGAACCGGTTTTCGGTATTAAATCATGAGCAAGCCTTCCAACCTAACCCCGAATTATTGACCATGAATAAACAGGAATGGGAAGATATTACCGAAGAAGTTTTTCAGAAAGTCTTTAAAAACTCGCCGGTCAAAAGAACCAAATATTCGGGTTTAAAAAGGAATATTGAGTTTCTGAGGGGTAGTGATTAGAGAGTTGAGATCAGAGATTAGTCTTCTCTTCCTAATCTCCAATCTATAGTTTCTGGCTTTAACCTTTCTTAAACTTCTCCGTAAGCATTTTCAGCATGTCATCATCAACCGGCTTGGCTGGTGAATCATCTCTTTTTTTAAAGGGCTTGTTTTGCTGATTATAGCGGTTATCCGGTCTGTGAAATTCCTTTTTGAATGAATTAGTCTGAACAGGCTTGGTTTGCACTTTCTGTTGTTCGGGCCTGGCGGTAGCTGTTTGTCCGGTTGATTGTACTTGTGGCTTAACAGCGTTTTCAGCAGTTTTAGGCTGCGCAGGTTTAGCCTGGCGTTCTGCTGCTTTTTTAGCGCTCCAGCGTGTGTATATCTCTTCCAGTTTACGTTTGGTATACAACGGGAAATCGCCCTGCATCATCCATGAATAGTAACTCGGCTCAACATTAAAAACATCTTCTACCCTTTTTCCTTTATGTTTACCAAAGTTAAAGACTTCTTCACCCTGCTCATTGTAAACCATGCGTCCTGCAAAATCAAGCGGACGGTTTAGATTGGTGAACTTATGTAATGCCTCAACATCGTTCACAATAGGTTTCGACCGTTTGCCGGCTTTATCCTCCCATTCGGCATCAGCATATTTTTCGAGCTGGGCCAATAAAACTTCCATGGTAGCACGGGTATCAGCTTCGGCCGAGTGTGCGTTGATGATCTGTTTATTACAATAAAATTGGTAGGCTGCTTTTAATGTGCGCTGCTCCATTTGATGGAAGATATTCTGCACATCAACAAAAAAGCGTTGATCAAGATCGAATTCCGTTCCTGAGCGCAAAAACTCCTCCATTAACAGTGGAATATCAAATTTATTTGAATTATAGCCCGCCAGGTCACTATCGGCTATAAAAGCAGCAATATCCACAGCCAGGGCGTGAAATAAAGGCTCGTCTTTAATGTGTTCATCATATATCCCATGAACCAGCGATGATTCCAGCGGAATTGGCATTCCGGGATTTACACGCCAGGTTTTTACTTCTTCACTGCCATCGGGGTTTAATTTTATCACCGATAACTCAACAATACGATCAATACCAACATTGGTTCCGGTTGCTTCAATATCAAAAAAGGCCAACGGGCGTTTTAAATTCAATTTCATAATCAAGTATACAGACCAGCCAAAGGTGTAAAAAAGTTTTCAGCAGATTAAATTTTTTAAATTATTTAATATCAAGATTTAAATTCTTTAATTTGAACTACCTAAATTTTGTAACACTTGTATGAAAAAACTTCTACTCCTTATTATTACAATTTTTGTTTCTACCGCAGCTTTTTCTCAGGACTTTAATTTTGGCGATGTTGACTATCAGGCTCTTGATATGCAAAAGTACGATAAAGATACCTCTGCACATGCGGTTGTATTAAATGAACACGGGCTTTGCAGAATTGCAGCAACCAATTCAGACGAAGTAAGGCTTGAATACAGCTACCATGCTAAGATCAAATTTTTCGATGACAAAGAGTTTGAACGTGAAGGCACAATAGAGATCCCTGTTTATAGCAGCGATGGCCAAGTTTATGAAGAAGTGACCAGTATAAAAGGCATTACTTATTATAAGGATGACAAAGGACAGGTTCAACAAGTAGAACTTGACCCTAAAAAAATATATCGTGAAAAAAGGAACAAACACGTGACAATAATAAAATTTGCAATGCCGGCTTTGCGCAAAGGTTGTGTAATTGAAATAAAATATGAAATAGAGTCGCCATATGTATATAATTTTCATCAATGGCTTTTCCAGGATTACATACCTAAGATTAACTCAAAATATGAAGCCCACATTCCAGGCTTCTGGACTTATAATATATCATTAAGGGGATTTTTAAAGTTGACAGAGAATAAAGCGACATTGGAAAGAGGTTGCTTCTCTTATGGCGGCGCGAGTGCCGATTGCACTTATCTGGAATATGGAATGAAAGATGTTCCCGCATTTGTTGAAGAGGATTATATGACGGCATCGAAAAATTATCAATCGGGTATTTATTTTGAGCTGACAGAGTACCAGAATCTTCGAACCGGCGGTAAAGAAAAATTTAGCAAAGAATGGAAAGATGTGGATTATTCACTAAAAGACGATT
>JBQCEA010000189.1:0-14715 GCA_051960695.1 Mucilaginibacter sp.
TCAGTAAACTCGGCGAGGAACAGATCGATCTCAATATCAAAAATATCCAGATCGAGGTCAATGCTGGTATCAACAGTCAGCGCATTCGGATCCACTTTTTGTATTTTATAACGGTCGCAATATCCGGTGATAAATTCCTTTAATTCGGGCAGTACTTCTTCCATCGGAGATGATTTTTGGTGATCAGTATGCTAATAAGACACATGTTTTTTCAGGCAGGTTGCATCAACCAGAGCATTTTCTTTAAAAAATACAAAAAAAGAAATAGCATCCTTGCGGGATGCTATTCCAGGGAAATCTTTTTATAGAGGGTGAATTATTAGTTGTTTTTTACCCCCAGCTTGTGGTTATCAAAGTCGATGAGGTATTCATTATTCAGAAAGAACTCAAGACTAAGAATGGAAACGTCTGCCCCTGAATATTTAGGATTCTCTATGTAAGTCAGGTAATCGGTAGCGCTTGTGGTAAATGAATAATTGAACCCTGAATTTAAAGCAAAGCTTACTGATGTATTAACCGGTAATAGTTTGGCAACAGAATCGGTATAAGTTTTGTCCTCCAGGTAATTATACGGTTCGGTGCCTGTATCAAATAAAACATTGCCAGAAATAGTTTTGCCACTATAAGTTATCGTAGTTGGAAAAACAGGTACATAACCTTCGTTCGGCGTAAAGTTCAAAGTATGCATTACAAAACCTGATGAGTTAAGATCATCACTGGTGAGGCCCAAAGTAACAGCCGGCACATACGTACCTTCGCTTGAAAAATTACTGGTTCCTAAAGCCGCTATTTTGAAGCCCTTCGTCAAACCGGTACCGGGGTTAAAGTAGCTGAACGGGCTGGTAATGTATGCACCGTTCGAGAATGAGATATCGTATTCAGGCGCCACGCCTAATACATCGAACTCGTGCGGCGAAAACTTTTTGTTTTTGCCATCAACGGCTTTATAGTACAAGAAAAAGGGTAAGCGTTTAACAGTGATCTTTCCATTCTCGTCGCCGATGGTCACTGATGCATAAGCCAGGTTACCATATACTTTATCAGTAGTGGCATTATCATCACCATAACTTACCGTATTGGTTTGATTGGTAATGGTTATACCGTTTACAACTGTTGAGTCGCCAGTGAAGACAAAGCCATTGGCACCGATCATAGATGCCGGTATGATACCATTGGCATCGATTACCAAACCGCCTGAACCTGTATCAAAGATCAGGTCATAATTTACAGATTGGGTACCTACAGTTGAAATGCCGGTTAACAGCAATTTGTAGATAGACGAATCAATCTCATAGAACCCTATTTTAGTTGGAGTCGCTGTAGTAGGAGTGATTTTTTGGATGTTATTATTGTTATCTTTTTTACAGGATGCTATAAAAAAGATCAACAACGCGGGGATGATAAAGAAAGATCTTGAGTAAAAGTGCTTTATTGTATTCATATCGGGGTTATAATTCGTACATAACTGTACTTTGCGAGATTTATTATATAATGAAATGTTAAATAAAAGTAATTCTTTGTATCGGGGCTAATTTCTTTTGTATGAAAAACTTGCAACTAATATACAATGTTTTGATTCCCGGTAAAAAATATATCTTTCAACGAAATAATATTCAGGTTCTTACTTTTATACGCTAAAACCGCCTTATCCGTTGCCGGTGGTAATGAATTGATAATATCTTCTTTTGCTTCAAAACGGTATAATTGCATCATAATTTCTTTCAATGGATATAAAAGTTATAGCTTTTGATGCGGATGATACCCTTTGGGTAAATGAGCCATATTTTCAGAATACGGAGAAGAAATTCTGTACGCTTATGGAAGAATTTTTGCCCCATCAGGAACTCTCTCGTGAGCTTTTAAAGATAGAGATCGCTAACCTGGCATTATACGGATACGGTATCAAAGGTTATATTCTTTCCATGATAGAAGCCGCTTTGAAAATTTCCGACAATACCATCAGTATTGAAGCGGTTGAAAAGATACTCGGCTATGGAAAGGAATTGCTGAATGAACCCATCGAACTGCTGGATAATGTGGAAGAAGTACTAAAGGCATTAAAAACACATTACCGCCTGGTGGTCGCTACAAAAGGCGACTTGCTGGACCAGGAACGTAAATTAAAGAAATCGGGGCTGAGCCATTACTTCCATCATATCGAGATCATGTCGGAGAAAAAGGAAGATGATTATCGTAAACTGATCCGCCACCTGGATATATCGCCGTCAGAATTTATGATGATAGGCAACTCCCTGAAATCAGATGTGATACCGGTTATCAATATAGGCGGCCATGCCATTCATGTGCCTTATCACACTACCTGGGCACATGAACATGTTGAAACACAACTGGAGCACGCCAATTTCAGACACGTAGAGCAGTTGAAGGAAGTATTGCCGTTATTGCTGAACTGATCAGATATTCTTCTCCAGTACTACCAATTCAATTAGTTCTTTCGGTGTACCAAAACCGGTTTCGATAGGAAAGGGTATAATTTTTCCTGTGTTTTGATATCCCCGACGCATATACCAGTTTAACAGTTCAAAGCGGGTTGTTATCACTGTCATAAAAATCTGGTTGCAATTTAGTTTTGCAGCCCACTTTTCAGCTTCATGGAGTAATTTTCTGCCGGTTCCTTTTGCCTGTAACGTTGGAGATACGGTAAGCATGCCTAAATAAAGCCGGCTATTGGCACGCTGCTGCAGATAAACGCAGGCTGTTATTTTGCCTTCCTCATCAATATATTTCAATATCACTGTATCATCAGAGCTGAGATATTCACGCATCGTTGGCTCATCTATGCGTATACCATCAAGCAGATGCGCTTCACTGGTCCAGCCCTGTTGTGATGACTCGCCACGGTAAGCGCTATTGATCAATGTGGTTAATTCGGCGGCGTCAGATATGTCGGCTTTAATGATATGCATGGCAGCAAACCTACTTAAATCATAGCAGCTTCAAAATATAAAACCATAAAGCCGTTGTAGCAAAGGCAATAACAATACTAACCCCGATGATGAGATTGGCCAGTTTGGGATTCACATCGTATTCATCTGCAACCACGCCTGATGTAGCCAGCGAAGGCATAGCCGATTCAAAAACAGCGATCTGCGGAATGATACCCTTTAACCCTAAAGCTAACGCCACGCCAAATACTAATGCAGGCGCAATAAGCAATTTGTAAATGAATGAAGCCGAAAGGTGCTTCACTTCACTGCGCCATCCTTTAAATTGTAATTGCAGACCGATGGAAAATAACGCCAATGGCCCAACTGTCGCCGCAAGCTTGTCGAACAACGGGTTCAATACATCAATATTGATAAAATGAGGAATAGTTAACGCACCAACACAACCCAGGAATGGCGGAAAGCGCAACACTTTTTTAACGATAAGTCCGACCGATAGTTCATGTTTTTGTGCTGCATTAATACAAACCAATACACCGGCCGTTGAAAGCAGGATGAATGTCACCTGGTCGCATATTACGGCGATACCCAGGTACTTTTCACTGAACCACGCCGCAATAAGCGGATACCCAATAAAAGAGGTATTGGACAAACCGGATGTAAGTCGTAATGCGCCCTCATTTACTTTGGATACCTTATTTCTTGACGAGTATAAACTGATGTAGATCCAGCCACCCAGCCATACTATTAACGGCATTAAGGCCGGCAACAGCAGCTCGCGGCTCCATTGTATGTGAGGGAGATATTTGAATGATACCGCCGGGAGGGCCAGGTAAATAAGCCAGGCGTTTACACCTTTATGAGCGTCATCAGGCAGCATTCTGGTGCTTTTAAAAAGCATGCCCGCTATAATACAAATGCCTATAAGTATAAAATTGGTCAACGTTAGTCAGATTTATTATAAGATCACATTTTTCCCAGCAAAATCATAGTCAGCATAAAAACATCATACAAAATATGGAAGAATATGGCGTACCAGAGATTGCTTTTGAACTTTCTGTAAACCCATGTTACTGCCAATGCAAATATAAATATGGCGAGAACAGCCCCGATGCCTTCCTGCCAATGATAAAGAGCGAACAATGCTGCCGCGATCAATCCGCTTAAAGAAAAGATAGTGCCCTTGTCGCGCATGATGCTTTTTAGCCTGTTCAGGATAAAACCACGGAAAACAATTTCCTCATAGGGGATCACCAAAACCGTAGCCAGCACTATAAGCAATATATAATTGATGAAGTGATGTCTGACGTAAACAAAATCCGACAGGTTAGCATGTTTAAACTTTAATACATGAGTAATAAAAGGGCCCAGCAGCCAAAAATGAAACGCGGCATAAACAAGGCCGAAGAAACCGCCTGTATAAAATGCTTCCCATTTCAGGTCAGCAAAACGAAAACCGATCGAGCTGAAGCTTTCGCCGGTAAGGTTAAGATAAACCCACAGCACGCCAAGCACAACAAAAGGATAGGCATACATAGGCAGGTGCGCATAATGGGGGAACAGCATAGCAAAAGCAATCACCACGATATCCAGAAAGATGCGCAGCTTATTATCGCGTACGTTCATCTGCCTATAAGTTCCGGTAGTCTTCCCTTACCGGACTAAAAATATCGAGTAACTTGCAGTCGGTTACGGCTATGCCGCTGTGGTATGCGTCGGATGGTATCAGTGCGTAGAAGCCCGGTTCCAAAACCTGCGGCTCATCATTTACTGTCAGCTCAAATTTACCTTCCAGCACGAAAGTGTACTGTTCATGAAAATGCTTATGCCTTGGCACAGAGCACCCTGCTGCAACTTCGATAAAATTGATGGTGTTTTTATCAGTATGGATGAGAGTTGAAAAAAAGCCGGGTGCTATCTCCTTTACAGGTATGTCTTTTAAGTATTTAAATATCGTGGTATCCATACGGCTAAGTTAAATACTTAAACATATAATTTTACTTTAGCGGTCATTGTATCCTCAAAAAACTCCGTAACTTTATATTATTCCGTCCCCTAAGTAATCCAAGGTAATATGAGAGTTAAGCAAAAGATACGTCTTGGCCTCGGCTTTGTTTTTATTGTGGTGCTATTTTTCGGTACCATCTCCATCTTTTTTATAAGCCGTTTGTCCAATAGTTCAAAAATTATTCTAAAAAACAATTACGAAACCCTGAGTTTTACCCGTGGCATGCGTACAGTGCTGGATGAAAATAAGCTGCCATTAAGCAATGATGCAAAGGCAGCTTTTAATAGTGCGCTTATAAAACAGGAGCATAATATTACTGAAAAAGGTGAGTACCAGGCAACTGCACAGGTACGAAAGGATTTCGGGTTGTTGCAGGCTGCTGGTACACCTTTAACGGTGCAGGAAAGCACTGTACACGATATACGTGTTTATCTGGGTAAAATTGATGGACTGAACATGAATTCCATTGTGCAAAAAACAACTGCTGCAGAGGCATCAGTAGATAAGGCCGTATTAATATTAGGTATAATTTGTTGTTTTACATTCCTGATCCTGTTCAGTTTTGCCGTAAACGTGAGCAGTGTTATTGCCGAGCCGTTGCGCAGGTTAGATGAAGGCCTGGACGCATTGGCCAACCAAAATTATGATTACCGTATCTCATTTGATAATGATAAAGAATTTGAAGAATTATCAGGAGCCTTCAATGACTTCGCAGCTAAATTGCAGGTACATGAGAATGCAAACCTTTCTGAATTGATGGCGGGAAAGCAACGTTTGGAGGCTATTATCGAGCGTTCGCAGGACGCCATTATGGTAACGGATGAAAAGCAGCATGTGGTGTTTATTAATTCAACTGCCAAAAGCTTATTTAAGCTTAAAGAAGAAAAGGTAACCGGTAAAACAATAAGCCAGCTGACTGAGGGCCGTCACAATCATTTGCAGCCTGTTGTAAACAGCAAGCACGATGAAGGATCGTTTAAGTTTGAGGTTGATGGTAAAGAAACACTCTTCCGGATGGAAAGCGAGGAAATATTTGTCCCAAATCTTAAGCCGCTTGATCTTACGGAAGTCAGTATAGCCCGGTTATCAGCCGGCAGGGTGTATGTGCTGCATAACATTGGCGAAGTACATGCGGTATAATTATAGCTGCTTGTATAATTCGTAAATATCATAGCCATTGTCCGTTTGGCCTGTCTTTTTAAAACCCGTCCGGGTAAGCACTTTTATTGAAGGGGTATTTTGGGAATTTGTACAAGCGGTAATAGTTTTTAGTTTCATCTCTTCAAACCCAAAGTCTACCACTTTTTCCAGGGCTTCTGTCATAATGCCCTTACCGTGGTATTCGGGCAGCAATTCGTAACCGATCTCTGCTTTATCGTGCTCTGGTTCAATATTCCAGTAAAGAACTGTGCCTATCAATTTGGAATCGCTAATTTCAGTTATTGCCCACATCACTGATTCAT
Source organism: Mucilaginibacter sp. (assembly GCA_051960695.1). Lineage (GTDB taxonomy): Bacteria > Bacteroidota > Bacteroidia > Sphingobacteriales > Sphingobacteriaceae > Mucilaginibacter. Next base: position 6,378 of record JBQCEA010000189.1, read on the forward strand.
TATTTTCATTTAGGGCGATTATTTTTTGGATAAATTCAACGGCGTCATCCAAGGTTATTGCTCGTGGCCGGTCTATATAGGTATTTATTGTTTCGTCTGATCGCAGCCTGAATATTTCTTCGGCATCGCCAAGCTGAAGCTCTCGCAGAAAAAGGCGTTCAGTTGTGAGATTTGTAAAGGGTGGAAAGGTCATAAATTATACAATCTTTTCGAGCATCTTGATATACAATTCGATACCCTCCCTGATCTCGTCGAGATAAACAAATTCATCAGCAGTATGGGAGCGGGCCGAATCACCAGGGCCAACTTTAAGCGAAGGTATATCAAGTAAGGACTGGTCTGATGTGGTAGGCGAACCGTAAGTCGTGCGTCCCAAAGATATACCCGCCTGTACTATCGGATGGCCTTTTTCAATCTTAGACGGTTTCAGGCGGATGGAACGCGGCGTTACATCGCTTTGTACATGCTGACGAATAATCTCTAAAACCTCCTCATTTCTGTAAGCATCGGTTACGCGCACATCAACGGTAAAAGTACAGCTTGCAGGTACCACGTTATGCTGCGAACCGGCATTGATAATGGTTACCGACATTTTTACCGGCCCAAATACTTCCGACTCTTTAGGGAAACGGAAGGTACGGAACCATTCAATATCCTCTATTGCCTTATAGATGGCGTTCACGCCTTCCTCGCGTGCAGCATGGCCTGATTTACCATGAGCTACACAATCCAGCACCATCAGCCCTTTTTCGGCAATGGCTAATTGCATCAGCGTAGGTTCGCCAACAATACCAAAATCCAGTTTGCCCAGATCAGGGATGATGAGTTCCAAGCCATTTACACCTGATATTTCTTCTTCAGCGGTGGTAGCGAGGCAAAAGTTATATTTCAGGTTCTCGCGGTCGTAAAAATGCAGAAAGGTTTGTATCAGCGAAACCAAACACCCGCCGGCGTCATTACTGCCAAGACCATACAATTTGCCGTCCTCAATTTTGGCATCAAATGGGTCATGGGTGTAGCCGGTATTGGGCTTTACCGTATCGTGATGCGAATTGAGCAAGATAGTAGGCTTTGACGCATCGAAATGTTTGTTCCATGCCCAGATATTGTTCATCTTGCGATGGGTTTCTATGCCTTTGCTTTGCAGAAATAGTTCAAGTACATCGGCAGTTTGGTTTTCTTCCCGGCTGAACGAAGGAATAGCTATCAATTGCTGTAAAAGATCAACAGCTTGCTTGTATAATGTGTTAATATCGGTCATAGATAATGGGTGTACACCTTCAGCAAAAGTAAAGGTTTTCGGAAAGAACTTGATAAGCGAAAAATAAATGGTGTCAGCTAACGGGTTTCAGCCTGTGACAGTTTTAAACTGTCGTCTATCCTAAGGCTTCAGTTGCAAACTGAAGCCAGACCCCTTGTAACTTATACAGAGTTCCTTGCTTATTTCTCCAAAATTCCGTTTCTTGTAATGGCTTTATCTAACTTATCATGCAACGACGCGATTTTCTAAAAAAAGGCTCTATGGCCGGGTTGACAACCCTGGTTGTAGGCGCCGCCAGTAATACAGTTTCAGCGGTTGAAAAACCGGAACAACAAGACGATACCTTTAATGACGATTTTGAGCTGAACGAGGTGACCATCGATACCCTACAGCAAAAAATGCAGCGTAAAGAGTATACTTCACGCTCGATAACAGAGAAATACCTGAAACGGATACAAAAAATAGATAAAGCAGGCCCGAGGCTGAATGCGGTTATAGAACTGAACCCCGATGCCTTAGCCATTGCTGAGGCGATGGATAAGGAACGCGCTGCCGGAAAAGTCCGCGGGCCGCTGCATGGCATACCAGTACTGGTAAAAGACAATATCAATACGGGCGATAAAATGATGACCACAGCAGGCGCGCTGGCATTGGAAGGGAATGTGGTGAAGGAGGACGCTTTCATCATCAAAAAATTGCGTGAAGCAGGTGCTGTGCTTTTAGGTAAAACAAACTTGAGCGAATGGGCCAATTTCCGGTCGGAACATTCTACCAGCGCATGGAGCAGTAGGGGAGGTCAAACTAAATGCCCGTATATTTTAGATCGAAATCCAAGTGGGTCAAGCGCAGGTTCTGGTTCAGCAACATCTGCAAATTTGTGCGCCATTGCTATCGGGACAGAAACAGACGGATCTATTGTTTCGCCATCATCAGTAAACGGATTAGTGGGGATTAAACCAACTGTCGGTTTATGGAGCAGGTCGGGTATTATCCCGATATCCAAAACGCAGGATACCGCCGGACCAATGGCTCGTACGGTACGGGATGCTGCTATACTTTTGGGTGCATTGGCGGGTGAAGATGCTAATGACAGTTACACGGCAACAAGTAAAGGGAAAACCCATGCAGATTATACTAAATTTTTGGATGCAGATGGCTTGAAAGGAAAGCGAATAGGCATTGAGAAAAATGGCCTGCATGTAAATTCTTACATGGATGCGCTCTTCCAGGAGGCTATCGATCTGATGAAAAGCAAAGGTGCTACCATTGTAGAGGTTAACGTATACAAAGATATGAAAGCAGTAGGCGGAAATGAGTTTACGGTACTGCTTTATGAGTTTAAAGACGGCGTAAATAATTACCTGGCCAAAGCAAATGCTAAAGTGAAGACACTGGCTGATGTGATCGAATTCAATAAGAAAAATGAAGCTAAAGCAATGCCTTTCTTTAAGCAGGAAACATTGGAGTTGGCCGAAAAAAAAGGCGACCTGAGCAGTAAAGAATACCTGGATGCGGTAAAAATTACTACCACTACTTCGCGTGATGTTATTGATAAATTACTGAAAGAAAATGGGTTGGATGCTATTGCAGCGCCAACTAACGGTCCGGCTTGCTGTATCGACCTCGTCAATGGCGATTATGACAACGGTTATTCCTTCTCCGGCCCGGCGGCTATGGCGGGTTATCCGCATATCACCGTGCCAATGGGCTTTGTTCATGGGTTACCGATAGGGCTATCATTTGTGAGCACAGCTCATGACGAGGCGGGTATCATCAAACTGGGTTATGCTTATGAGCAGGCTTCAAAAAAACGGGTTTCGCCGAAATTTAACATTGATCTGTTGGGATAGAGCTCTTTGGTAGTTTCTCAGTAATGAACTATCTTGCTTCAAAAATGATGTTATGGAATTTGGACGCATCGATCCGCATGAATTAGCCCTGGTAGATTTTACATTGCCGCCTGATCCTGAGATTACTGTACAAACTTTAAAAGCTGCAAAAGGTACAGGTGAGTTGCAAGTACATGTGGGTTGCGCCAAATGGGGCCGTAAGGAGTGGCTGGGTAAAATATATCCGCCTAAAACCAAAGAGGCCAACTTTTTGGATGAATATGTAAAGCATTTCGACTGCATAGAATTAAACGCGACCTTTTACCAGGTTTATGGTCCTGAGACCATCAGCAAGTGGAAAGAGAAAGCGGCAGTTAATCCCAATTTTAAGTTTTGCCCTAAATTTTCACAGACCATTTCGCACATCCGCAGACTAAAAAATGCCGAAGAATTAACCACGCAATATTACAATGGCATTATGGCTTTTGGCGAGCAGCTTGGTCCGCTGTTTTTGCAGGTGGGCGATAATTACACGCCCAAAAGTTTCCCGGAACTGAAAGCTTATCTGGCTCATCTGCCTAAGGATGTACCTGTTTTAGTAGAAATGCGTCATAAAGACTGGTATGCAGTGAAGGAAATTCGGGATAGCTTGTTTAATATGCTGCACGGGTTGAATATTGGCGCGGTAATTACCGATGCCGCTGGCCGCCGCGATTGTGTGCACATGGAACTGCCTACGCCGCATGCTTTTATCCGTTTTGTAGGCAATAGTCTTGACAGAACAGATTACAAACGTGTTGATGATTGGGTGGCACGCATTAAAGATTGGAAAGAGCAAGGGCTGCAATCGGTTTGGTTCTTTATGCACCAGCATGATGAGCGTTATTCGCCTGAGCTTTGCGATTACGTTGTTGAACAACTGAATAAAATGCTTGGTCTTCAATTGCGTCGCCCGAAATTTATTGAGCGGGAGAATGGATTATTTGACTAATAAAAATTATATCACAATTAACATATATCATTCATCTAAACTTTATTACAATGAAGTATTTCATTCTGCTTATTCTGCTGCCATTTTTTTCGTTGGCACAGTCAAACGATCAATTAATTCAGGGCCACTGGGTTAAGGTTAAAGCCCAAAAGAAAGACGGAAGCCGCATTATAGACCACAATGGCTGCGGTATGGATTTTTTGAAATACAATTTCGGTATGGATGGTATGGCCGATATGAGCAGTGATGTGTTTTTTGATGGGTTTAAACTACCTTATCGATTGGGGCATGATACTCTTGTAGTGGGCGGAAATTTATATAATGTGATCGGTCTCAATAAAGACACATTAAAATTATCATTTTTTGCTCCGGGCGTGGATGATAACCAGCTACCTGTTTATTATTTTGCAAAAGCACAGGATTATCATTCACAAGCCGCAGCTACTTACAATGCCGCGCTTAAAGATTCAGTATACCAGGCAACAAACGGATTTTTTCCTCAATGCAAAGGCAGATTACTTACCTTAATGGAAGCGATCGCAACCAATTATGATAAAGGGACATTGAAAGCCAGCTTTATAGTTGATAAAAAAGGCAGGGTGAAGGGTTATACTATTTTGGGAATAGATAGCATTTCAAAAGGCTTTGCCAAAACAGTAGGTAATGCATTTGGCGATCTGCAATGGATTCCAGCACATAAGAACAATCTACCTGTAAACTCACTTGTGCAGGTAACGGTGAAAACCGGGCGTTCGGCATTTGGTTCGAGTACAAATATTATGAATACCTTAAAAGTACAATATGACTTTTTACCAAAAGCACCATACGACGAGATCGACCGGGATGAATTTGAAACAAGTCAGCAATACTTTAAAGAAGCAATAAATCAATCTAACAATAACAACTACCAAAAGGCACTTGAGTTAGTGAATAAATGTATCGATATAGATAAGATCAACATTGGGGCATACTATATGCGGGCGATGATCAACACAGCGTTAAACAAACCACAGGAAGCTTGTAAAGACTGGGCTACGCTGGCGGCTTTTGGGCAAGTAGAGGCGACTAAAAAAATGGCGAAGTATTGCAAAAACTAATGATCCCATCGAGCTTTGTAACTAAATAATGCACAAAGTAATTTCTTAATTTGCGGGGCGTTAATCATTCAATTAATGCCCCGTTTTATGTATAAAATTTTTGCCGCTTGTTTCTTATTTGTTGTGCTTTCGGCAAGTGCTTGTTTTGCCCAGGATCAGGCCCTGGCTGCACAAATTAAAGCACTTGAGCCCCAGGCTAAGGGAATTATCGGTGTTTCCATTCTTGATCTCGAAACGCATGATACGCTGAACTATAATGCACACTCACGCCTGGTAATGCACAGCGTGATGAAGTTTCCCATTGCCATGACCGTTCTGCATATGGTTGATCAGGGTAAGTATAAGCTGGACAAAATATTTAAAGTATCGAAACATGACCTGATGCCAAATACCCATAGTCCAATGCGTGATAAATACCCTAATGGTACTGAAATTGCCCTGAGTGATCTGCTGAACTATATGGTATCTGAAAGCGATAATAATGCGTGTGATTTTATTCTGAAAAAGATAGGCGGGACACAGGTTGTTGAAGATTACATCCGTAGTCTGGGAATAAGCGGTATTGCGGTTAACGCTACAGAAGGAGAGATGGCGGCAAGCTGGGAAGTACAATACACCAATTGGTGTAAACCGGCTGATGTGGTACACTTACTCGACCTGTTTTACAGTGGCAAAGCTCTGTCCAAAACCAGCAACGATTTTTTATGGAAGGCTATGGTTGCTACTACAACCGGGCCGCACAGGTTAAAAGGAATACTACCGGCAGATGCAATTGTGGCACATAAAACAGGAACATCACCAACCAATGCAGAAGGATTAAGCCCCGCTACTAACGATGTGGGTATCATTAACCTGCCTAATGGCCAGCACCTGGCCATAGCCATATTTGTATGTAACTCTAAAGCTGACGAGGCAACCAGGGATGCTGTGATCGCTAAAATTGCAAAAGCTGCGTGGGATAAGTACGGGAAATGATAACTCATTAACCCTGAATCATAACTTAATAGGTATTGTAACCTATGTATTAGACTACAGCAGTTTCTACCTTTTCGTCCTTAAAGCCACCGAAAACGGCAAAGTTCATGTTCTTATAGATACAATCCACTTCGTTGAAGCCTGCTTTTTCCAGCATTTTCAATTGATTTTCAAGTGGCGCGAGTTTATCCAATTTGGTGCGCTCAAAGGCTTGTACCAGTGCTTCATGGTCAAGTCCGGATTGGGATACGGTTTCGCGCCAGTAATATTTATACAAGCTGTCGAACAGCAGGTTTTTCCCTGCCACCTGGTCGGCATTGATAAACAGTCCGCCATCATTTAATGACTGATAAATATGTTTATACAGCCGGGCCTTCTGTTCATCTTCCAAATGATGTATAGCCAGGCCTGAAATGATCAGGTCATACTTGCCGGGCAGCGGATCTTTAGAGAAATCCAGTTCGATGTAGTGAAAATTAGATTCACCCTCAAAGCGTTCACGGGCTACATCCAGCATTTCTGCCGACAGATCGGCTAATGTAAAATGCAGATTGGGGTTTACATCGTAAATAAACTGGGTAAACAGCCCGGTTCCTGCACCAATATCCAATACGGTTTTAGCATGGGTCAAACTTTTGACCAATGGCAGGCAAGCTGAATAAAAATCATTAAAACAGGGTATCAAAAATTGCCGTTGCGAATCGTACTTTTTTGATACGTTGCCAAATTGTTCTTTAATGTCGTTCATGGATCAATAAGTTTTAAGTGAGTAACGCTTCCTGGCGGAAAAAGTTCATAAATATGTACTTACGTCGTATGTCAAATATAACTTTTTAAAACGAATTAATCCAGTTCTTATGGTCTTAAGTGCGTTATTCCATGGTTGGCTGTGTTGGCTCTGGAATAACCATGTTCTTGTTAAAATTCGGGAACAGCTTAGGTATAAGGCTATAGGTTTGCCGGTTGATATCCAGGAAATACCAGAACTTGCCGCCGTCGCGGGATATGGCCAGCAGGTAAGCATTATTTACCAGCTTATCGCCCTTGCCCGTAGCAAGCACCATCTTTTCCGGGACCAGGCAATGTATCTCGGCACCAGCCTTATAAAATTTGCCCGGTGAGCCTATAGTAGCGCTTTGAATGGTAAGTCCCTGCGTTTTCAGCATCTGTATGCCCGATTTTATCATATCGGTCATTTTATCCTTACCGCCGGCTGCCGAAACGATTTTTGGATAAGTATGGTTGGCTATGGTTGCATAGCTGCCTGATATTGCTGCATCTGCAACGCTTTGGGCCTGATGCTTTAATTGCAGGGTATCCTGTGCAAAGGTTGTAACCGGGATGAGCAGGATAAGGAAGGTTTTTAATAATGATCTCATACCGCAATATATTATTTTTTTGCAAATAATCCATCAATACTATATTGATTATGAGGCCAAAAATAAAATAATAAGGCAAAATAAGCACCATATATGATTTGCGTAAATACGTTTTCCTATTGTTCCAGCAGCGACGAACCAAATATCAGAGCAACCAATAACAATACGCCTAATATGCAGCCGAAACGGGTAAACAGGCCCAGCAGTAATAATATGCCAACAAGCAACTCACCGAATGGTAAAACAAGTGCAAAGAGATTTACCAGCGAATAAGGAAGTATTGTTTTACCAAACTGCCCTGTAACATGAGTGGCAAAGCCCTGCAATTTAGGTATGCGCTCGAACCCATGCCCGAACATACTCATCCCGACAGGCAGCCGCGCCAGCAGGTATGTGGCAGATGGTTTATAGTCCATTGTTTAGTGTTATTTCCTTAACAACACTTCGCTGGTCAATTGGTTGGCCCGTCTATTTTCTAATTTCTGCGTTTTAAAGCTTCGGTAATGGCTTTTTCTGCTAATGGCTCCATTATTTTATAACCCGCAAGCGTTGGGTGCACACCATCGTTTGAAAGCTTTTTAGGCAGTCCTTTTTTGTCGTCAACCATGGCCGAATAATAATCGACGTATACAATATGATGCTGATCTGCATAATCCTTCAGCATTTTGTTTAGCTCAATAACCTTTTCAGTCGGATCGATTGATAGCCGCCAGGGTAAATGATTTGCAGGCAATACAGACGAGATCACGACTTTAATATGTGCTGCATGTGCCAGCTCGACCATAGAGCGGATATTGCCGAAAATA
>JBQCEA010000190.1:0-3752 GCA_051960695.1 Mucilaginibacter sp.
CATCAGTGACACTTATATTGGTGTTAATGCCGTTGATCACATCGGTATTATAAACATAACCCATAGCAACGCCGAGTATTAGCGCAATGACGATGTATAGAGTCAGTCTGCTTTTTTTCATGATCAAAAGGGACTGCGAAGCTACAACTATTTACTATTTTGCTAAAATATTTGAATTACAGGTAATGAGTGTTAAAATTTATGGTTTAGCAGATATTAAGAAAGAACTCCAATTTCATGACAAGAGTCACCTGGTAGACCTATGCCTGCGCCTTGCCCGTTTCAAGAAAGATAATAAAGAGCTTTTGGCTTACCTGCTGTTCGAAGCTGATAACGAACGCGGTTTTATTGAAGCTGTTATTGCCGAAACTGGTTTTATGTTCAGTCAGCTGCCATCCAATAGCTACCAGATGGCCAAGAGCATGCGCAAAATACTGCGGGTGCTAAACAAATATGTTAAGTTTATGGGCTCGAAAGAAGCTGAAATAGAGTTCACACTTAGCTTTTGTCGTAACTATATCCAATATGCTGATAGGCGCGGCTCATACAAACCTTTAAGGCTGATATTTACACGCCAGCTGGAAAAAATAAAGAAAGCCATTGATAAACTGCATGAAGACCTTCAGTTTGATTACACACAGGATTACAATACCATGCTTGAGGAAGCACAAACCCAGCTGAAATGGTTTTATAAAGATGATTACCTGTTGTAACATTTTATAGAAGCTACAATCTAAACCATAAAAATTTAACTGATTTTGAATACCAGGGAAGCGGCCTTCAAGCAAATATTTGAAGCTAATTCAAAAAAGATATACCACCTGTGCTATGGTTACACAGGCGACGATGACGCCGCCAATGACCTGTTGCAGGAGACTTTTTTGAAGGTATGGCAAAACCTGGATAAGTTTCGCAACCAGGCGCAGATATCCACCTGGATATACCGCATCGCCGTTAATACCTGCCTTACCTACCTGCGGTCTGAAAAACGACAAGCTAAAGACGAACTTACTCCACAGATAGCCGAGAGTAAAAAAGAAGAGCTATCTGAGAAAAACGAGCAAGTGACTTTGCTCTATAAGTGTATATCAAAATTAGAGGAGTCTGAAAGAATTATTATAACTATGGTGCTGGATGAGGTGCCGTATCCTGAGATCGCCGAGATCTCGGGTATATCAGAAGGGAATTTGAGAGTGAAGATACATCGCATTAAACAAAAACTAACAGAGTTATATAACCACTATGAAAGACTTTGATCACCTGATGTCTGTTTGGCAGGGACAGCCCAAACAAGACCAGCTTTCAGTGGATGAGGCGCTGAAGCAGGTAAAGAAAGGCGTGCGTGGCATTAAGAGCCAGCTATACTGGGGCATAGTAGCCACACTGGCCGTAGTGGCATTAACTTTTGTTATAACATTCTTCTTTGTATTTAAATGGCTCACCTACCTGGGGCTGTTTATCATGCTGTTTACCATGCTGCTTTACGCGGTTAGGGTGATACGAGATTATCGCATCCTCAATCGTCGCGATACTACAATTAACCCCGTTGAATATTTGCAGGACCTGAAAGAATATCAGCGTAACCGGGCTAAAATAACCGGCTGGTTCTTCTATTTATACCTTTTGCTCATCAGCTTAGGCTTATCCCTATACTTTGTGGAGATATTGCAAAATGCTTCGGTGTTCTACAAGGTATCTATCTACAGTCTGACAATACTATGGTTCCTGTTCCTCACCTTCTATTACAAGAAACGCATATTTAAAAGCGAAGAAGAAAAGCTGAACCTCATCATCGACCGGCTTGAGCGCCTGCAAGGGCAATTTGAATAAAACTAAAAGCAGAAAGTCTAAAGCTTTTAATCAGCTTAAAATTCCCTCCGCTTTTCGGAGACGGGTATACTGTGACATGTCAGATCATTTGTATTGATGCGCATAACTCTAGCTTTATTCTTTGAAGCTAATCTTGTCATCGAATTATCAGACCTTTACAATTGTGAGCGTAGCGCGGCAATCGCGAACTTTGCCATACTCCTTGCTTACTTCGTCTCCACCTTAGTCGGATCCTCGGGATGACAGGGTGAAATTGCTTTTCGCTTTAGTCTTTCTGCTTTCAGCTATCTTTGCCCCATGCATCCATCTGTTACCGTCCGCCCTGTCCGTCCGTCTGAGGTGGAGTTGCTATTAGCGCTTAGTCGTAAAACATTTTACGACGCCTTTGAGCATCTCAACAACCCTGAAGATTTCGAGGCTTATACTTCTAAAGCTTTTACTGCTGAGAAACTACTATCTGAAATTGAAAACCCTAACTCCGACTTTTACTTCGCTGTACTGAACGATGAGCCCGTTGGTTATATCAAACTAAATTATCGTGATGCCCAAACCGAGTTCCAGGAAGCAGACGGTGTTGAAATAGAGCGAATCTATATACTCGCCGATCAGCAAGGTAAGAACATTGGGAAGCAGCTATTAGATTTTGCCGTAGACAAAGCCACTGAAGCCGATATGCAATATATATGGTTAGGTGTATGGGAGCATAACTACGCCGCTATGCGCTTTTACCAGCGACATGGATTTACCATCTTCAGCAGTCACCATTTTATAGTAGGCAATGATAAGCAGACCGATATTTTGGTGAAAAGAGAGCTAAAAGCATAAAGGCGAAAGACAAAGCCTTTTATTGCTTTTAGCTTTAGACTTTTAGCCTTCAGCTTAAAAAGTCCGTCCATTCTCTGGAGATTGGTATATTGCGATATGTCGGACAAAGCCAATTAATAAACTTTTGTCATTTCGAACCTGCCAGCGAAGGGTAATGATGAGGAGCAGGTGAGAAATCTTATACGCCACGTTTGTCCGCTCATACAAGGTTTCTCTTTCGCGCAATTGCCCTCAGTCCCTTGCCTACTCTATCGAAATGAAATGGCTTATTTGTCCGTCTTTTAACTTATCCAGCATCAATCCCTCAAAAACGGATTAAAATTCCGTGTTGTTACTTCCATGCCTGCGGCACGGCACACCGTTTTATCACCGAATTTAAAATTGATCTGGTCCATTGCCTGATAGAGCTTTATCTGCTGCTCGTTGTCCTCAAAAAGGTTTATCTGGTACCTGCCAGTGCAAAGCTGACTCAGCCTTACACCTATCAACCGCACTGGCCTGCCGTTGTCCCAGGCTTTGTTAAGCAGATTTTTAATACCGGGTATCAGGATGTGTTCGGCAGCGGTAAGGTTTATCTTCTCCTGCTGGGTATGCGTCTCAAAATTGGCATAGCGTATCTTAATTGCCAGGCACGATGCCAGCTTGTTCTCCCGCCTTAGTTTAAACGATAATTCCTCCGTCATTGATACCAGCGTACTCTCCAATGCCCTCCTGTCGCTTACAGTCTTGTTAAAAGTACACTCAGTCGAGATAGATTTACGGTCAGAGTGGGGTATCACCTCGCCGTTGTCAATGCCTCTTGCCCGTTCCCACATCCACAGGCCATTCTTACCAAAAACCGTCTTTAAAAAACGAAGGTCTACCCTTTGCAGGTCACCTATTTTTTCCAAGCCATAGTCGTATAGCCGTTTGCAGGTACTCTCGCCTAAACCGGGTATAGCCGATACCGGCAAAGGCGCCAGGAACTCCATCTCCCTGCCATGCGGTATAAAAAGCTGACCATTAGGCTTGGCCCTGTTGGTAGCTATTTTGGCTATAGTTCTGCCTGATGCCAATCCGAATGAGATGGGCAGGCCGGTACCACTGATAACACGTTG
>JBQCEA010000191.1:0-3585 GCA_051960695.1 Mucilaginibacter sp.
ACTTACATGTTCAAGCGGCTTGCCTTCTACAACAAACATACCGCAATCAAAACTACCTATGTTATAGGCATGTATCTCGCTAAAAAGTTCCTGGTCTTTTACCAGATCTTTATATAAACGTGATGAATAACCGCGTGAAAGTATATCAGAAATGAGATCAACCGCATAATATCCTGGTTCTAAGCGCCCCGGCATATGAAAAGCTATATACAGATCATTCAACGGCACTTTAGCAGAAACCGTTTCCCGACGTGCTTCACGCTGTTCAGGCTCCGTTGGTAACGACCGGTGATATTTCTCGCCGGCAGGTATCGGGCCGAACCATTTTTCGGCCAGTTCCTTTACTTTTTCAGTATCTACGTTGCCGGCCACTACCATAATGGCATTTTGCGGATTATAATGTTTTTTAAAGAAGGCCTTTACATCCTCTATCCGTGCATCCTCAATATGTTTGATCTCCTTGCCAATAGTAGCCCAGCGGTAAGGGTGTTTTTTATAAACCAGCGGCCGTAATTTCAGCCATACATCTCCATAAGGCTGATTGAGATAACGCTGCTTAAACTCTTCGATAACCACATTGCGCTGCACTTCCAGACTTTTTTCACTAAAGGCCAGGCTCAGCATACGGTCACTTTCAAGCCAAAAGGCCGTTTCTATATTCTCAACCGGCAGGGTGATGTAGTAGTTAGTAATATCATTGGTAGTAAAAGCATTATTCTCGCCGCCTACACGCTGCAAAGGCACATCGTAATGCGGAATATTAACAGAACCGCCGAACATCAGGTGCTCAAATAAATGCGCGAAACCAGTTTTATCGGGATCTTCATCACGCGCTCCTACATCATACAATATATTCAGCACGGCCATTGGCGTAGCATGATCTTCATGAACCAGCACCCTAAGGCCATTTTTTAATGTAAAGCGATTGAATTTAACCATATAATATTTGTATTAAAACGGACAGCAAATGTAAAGTTTTTGACCGAAGTAGCTAATTGAAAGATAATCAGCAGTTTGTTAAATAATTTCCTGTTTAATATTTGTAAAAACGTAAACTAATACTACATTTGCTTCAGATACTCGCTTTACTGGATTAAGTATCAATACCTTATACCTTAGTACATTTTTATCCTAAACTAAAATGACACAATTTCAATTAATTCAACAGATATCTGTGCCCGGCCAAGGTATGCGGATTGATAAGCTGGGCCGGCAATTAAAAAGTCAGAACTTTTCATTGCGTGAACTTGTTGAACTAACCTTTTATGCAGACGAGCAAATTTCGTGCAAAGCATCACGGATACTGAAATTTATCATGTTCAGGTTCCCTGAAAATTACATCGAAGATATTGGTTATTTAGTTGACCATGTGGCAAATGTAAAATGTACAGTGTGCAAAAAATATTATGCTAAAATTACCATGCGCATTACATCGCCGGATGTACCAAAATCAGTTCGTGAACGTGTAAAGGAGATCAACTTTGAGCATGTTGCCGAATTATGTTTCAAATGGTTAAGGGATCCTAAAATGTTAAAGAGTGTACGGTCATCTGCTGCTGAAGCTTTATTTAATCTTCGCCACCGCTATCCCTGGATAGCTGAAGGTCTGTCAAATGAGCTTGAGGCCATGGTACCTAATGCGTCGCCAATGCTAAGGCAGAAAGCAAATTATATACTAAGCTTTTTACACTGCGAAGATTAATAGCTTGCCCCAATAAATTCCGGTTTTCCTTATATTGCAGCTGCAATGCTAACTAAGGATGAATTGATAAGCGAGATCAGCCAGACCATTGCGAAGGCAAAGGTAATAAAGCTGACCGCTATACTGGAAAAACAAAGCTTCTCTCTTCATGACCTTATCGATATTACTTTTCATGAGCATAAGAACATAGCTTTTCGCGCAGCGTGGCTGCTTGAGAATATGTTTCTTCGAAACCCTGAGATCTATATTGAAGAGTTAAAATATCTCATCCAAAAATTCAGGAATGTAACCAACCCCCAAGCTGTAAAAGGCATTATGTGAAGATATTAATGCATATTACTACGCCAAAAGCAAATGCCGCAATACAGCAACGGCTGGCCGGAATTGATCTTGAACCAATTGCAGAACAGTTATTCGATTGGATCATCAATCCTAAGGTACTAATAGCAGTAAAGGTTTTTGCGGCACAAACGTTATTTAACCTGCGTTATCGGTACCCTTGGATAAAAGAAGAACTGGCAGAACAGTTAAAATTCCTGATGCGCAACGGCACTGCTGCTATACAATCAAGAGGGAAGAAATTATTGGCTGAGCTTTAACAATTTGCAGCAAGCATTTGTCATTACATGCTGCAAACTGCGGTAATGGTTTTATGCGGTGGGCTTGTCTCCGCTGTGCAAATTTGTGCTTACGTGATAGTGATGCAGTTTTGCATGAATGGCCGACTCACTGTTATCAGCATAAGTACCATAGGCATTTACCAGTACACCTTTCAGTTTATATTTCGGTGAGTTGATGCCGTAGACGATAGACATATCCGATGGATTACTCAAACCCTCGAACCGGTAAAACTCATCTATTTCAAAGTCATCCACGCCCATATGAATATTATGCTCTTTATCGTCAATCGTATCACCGTCCAAACTAAGATTGGCCGTATACCCGCGTTTTATAAGGTCGTTAGTGGCATCCACTAATGTTTCGTAGTCTTTCATTTTGATTAATTTTATGGTGATTTATTGGTGTAAGTTTCTATACACATAAACCCGCAAAAAGCTATGTTGTTTTCAATATTCCCATGCACGATAAATTAAATTATTACAAAATATTGTGGGAGTTATCATTCGATGGCGAGCCTATTCAAATCAGTTTCAGCTTAGTACAACCTGTATTATTTGATGGCAAAAAATGTATGCTGAAAATAACATCATCCGATGAAGAACGACGCGGCAATTCACTTATGGAATCATGGAACGGCGATGTTGCACCTCAAATATTTCATCATGATGAAAATGCGCTGTTGATGGAAAGGGCTACCGGCGAAAAGTCATTAACTGAGATGGCAAAGAATGGGCAAGACGATGAAGCAAGCCGTATAATGTGCAAAGTGATCGGCCGCATTCATGCTTTAAAAGTACCTCATACCTGTGATCTGGTACCACTGCAAATATGGTTTAGGGATTTAAAACCTGCGGCCAATAAATACGGAGGTTTGTTTATACGTTCAAGCGAAATTGCAGATGAATTGTTAACAAACCCGTTAGACCAGGCGGTGCTGCATGGCGACATTCATCATGGTAATGTTCTTGACTTTGGAAATAAAGGCTGGCTGGTTATCGACCCGAAAGGTTTGATCGGTGAGCGCGGCTTTGATTATGCCAACATATTTTGTAACCCTGATCTTGCAACGGTGAGAACTCCCGGCAGACTGAACAAACAATTACAAATTATTTCAAAAGAAGCCCTGATAGAGCCCGCCCGCTTGTTAAAATGGGTGGCTGCCTGGGGTGGCTTATCGGCTGTATGGTCAATAAAAGACGGTGAAAATGCAGAAGCGGCGATAACGGTTGCCGAACTGGCTATCAGCGAGTTGGATAATATAT
>JBQCEA010000192.1:0-3678 GCA_051960695.1 Mucilaginibacter sp.
CAATGTGCCCGGAAACAGAGGTATAACCATTCGGATGAGTAATATAAATGGCATTACCAAAGCCTCCGAACTGAACCCTTAACCGCGACACATAACCATCATAAGCGGCATGTACCGGGTAACCTGTACGGCCATTGGTTTTAAAATCCAATCCCGAATGGAAATGATTGGGCCGCAATTCGCCAAACGAACCGGCGGTAGACGGCGGCAGATCGAGCGGGTAGCGGAAAAAGTTTTTAGGATATTGTTTGGTTTGTACAACATCCTGCGCTGAGCAGGTTAAGTATAGTACAAAGCAGGTTATAAGAACAGCAAATTTTTGTATCATGCTTATTTAACGTAGAAATCAAGCATTTTCTCATCTTCGAGATAAGCTTGCAGATGATCGCCGATATTTACCTTGCCTACGCCTTCAGGCGTTCCTGTGAAAATAAGATCGCCTTTTTTCAGGGTGATGTATTTGGATACAAAGGCAATTATGCGCTCAAATGAAAATAAAAGGTCTTTAGTATTGCCTATTTGCCGGGTTTCACCGTTAATATCCAGCTTAAAGTTAATATTGTACAGGTCGCTGAATTTTGATTTCGGTACAAATGGGCTTATCGGCGCTGATCCGTCGAACGCTTTGGCAAGTTCCCATGGCAGGCCTTTTTCTTTATGTCTTTGCTGTACATCACGGGCGGTAAAATCAATGCCTAATCCTATCTCGTCAAAATAACCTGAGGCAAACTTCTCATTGATATGCTTACCTTCCTTGCATACTTTTAGCACCAGTTCTATTTCGTGATGTACCTCTTCTGAGAAGTCTGGATGATAAAATGGTCTATTTTCCCGCAAAAGGGCTGTATCCGGCTTCATGAATATTACAGGTACTGCTGGTACAGGATTGTTCAGTTCTTTGGCATGTTCGGCGTAGTTGCGGCCGATCGCGATAATCTTCATGGAGTCAAATTTACTAATTTGAGTTGAATGGTTGATTAAGTGGAGTGGTTGATTAGGTTGAAGATTAAACTCTGACTTAATCAACTTATCACAGTACCGATATCCTCTTGATCACCGATTCGGTTCCGGCTACGACCCTGAGAAAGTAGAAGCCGCGGGGAAGCTTGCTGTTTATAGCGTAGCTGAAGTTTTGTTCGCCGGATGTTAACCTTTGTGACAATATGGTAGCCACATCATTACCCAAAACATCCATTATTTTAATGGTGACCAGCGCATTTCGTGAAAGCGAGTACTTAACGTTTATCTGGTCGGTGATGGGATTTGGGTATACCTGCACATCTGTAAGTAATTTATCATCAGGCCGGACAATGTTAACCCGCTGGTTTGATGTAGAAGCCGGTTTTAACGGCGGTAACGCCAGGTGCAGGTTGTTTTTAACGTAGGGCGTCTTGCTGGTAAATTTAGCTTTAGGAAAATGGAGGTAAGTGGTATCAGCTTTTTGCTGTGGCAGACCAAAAGCGAGAGCAAAGTTCATGGATATTGCCATAGCAATTGTCATTATCCACGAAAAAATATTGGTATAATTTTGCCTCATGCTCTATTAGCTCAGATGTCCACATTACAAAACTACAAATAATACGCGCATCAGTTAGGGTTCAGGCCTTTTGTAAAAGATTTTTAACAAAATTTAACAAAATGGGTTTATAGTTTACATATTTGCCCGGTTTTGTATATGTAGCACTGTCTGTCATAAAGTTAGTGTTTAATCAATAAAAACAATTATTTTTATATAAGTGACACAACATAAAAATCTGCAAAAGCTATCTGCCGCAGGCCTTCTTATCAGTTTGGGTATCATTTATGGCGATATTGGTACCTCTCCGTTATATGTTTTTAAGGCAATTGTAGGCGACCAGCGGATATCGGATCTGTTAATATTGGGTGGTGTTTCCTGTATATTCTGGACGCTGACCCTGCAAACCACGCTTAAATACGTTGTTATCACTTTACAGGCCGATAACAAAGGTGAAGGCGGTATTTTTTCATTGTTCTCATTAGTAAGGCGTCGCGCTAAATGGCTGGTAATACCAGCAGTAATAGGTGGTTGCGCGTTACTTGCTGATGGTATTATCACACCGCCCATTACCATATCAGCAGCTGTTGAGGGATTAGAAACTTTCTATCCGCATTTGCATACAGTTACTATTGTAATTATCATTATAGCGGCTCTCTTCATTATACAGCAATTTGGTACTTCATTGGTCGGTAAGGCTTTTGGGCCAGTTATGTTTTTATGGTTCAGTATGATGGGGGTGTTAGGTATTGTATTCATTGTGCAGATGCCTTCTATCATTAAAGCGTTAAATCCATATTATGCATTTGAACTGCTTACTACCAGTCCGGATGCATTTCTTATACTCGGCGCGGTATTCCTGTGTACTACAGGTGCCGAAGCGCTTTATTCGGATCTTGGTCACTGTGGCCGCAGCAACATCCGTATCAGCTGGATGTATGTTAAAACTTGTCTTGTACTCAATTATCTAGGGCAGGGAGTTTGGCTGATGCAGCGTAATGGCAGAGTAATGGACCTGAACCTGCATAATCCTTTTTATGAGATCATGCCGCAATGGTTCCTCATATTCGGTATTGGCATCGCCACGATTGCCGCTATCATAGCCAGCCAGGCGTTAATATCAGGCTCGTATACTTTAATTGCTGAGGCCGTAAGATTGAACTTGTGGCCCAAGGTACGTATCAATTACCCCAGCGAGCAAAAGGGCCAATTATATGTCCCAAGTGTCAACTGGCTGCTTTGTGCAGGTTGTATCGGTGTGGTGTTACTTTTCAGGCATTCGAGCCGGATGGAGGCGGCTTATGGTTTAAGTATCACTGTAGCTATGCTGATGACCACTATACTGGTTTCAAGGTTTCTTGCTAAAAGAAAATTCCCTAATTACATCATCGGCATATTTCTGGCTGTTTACCTCGTTATCGAGATCACATTTCTTTCAGGTAACTTATTCAAATTTGTGCATGGCGGCTGGTTCACTTTATCGGTAGGTGCGCTGTTGTTTGCCATTATGTGGACATGGCACATTGCCCGTAAGATCAGGAACCGGTATGTGAAATTTATTGCCATTGAAGATTATTTTAATATTCTGAAAGAATTAAGCGAAGACGAAAGTGTGCCCAAATATGCATCGCAATTGGTATATCTGACCAGCGCTAATTTCGATTCCGAGATCGAATCCAAGATCATTTATTCTATTCTTCAAAAACAGCCCAAACGTGCGGATGTATACTGGCTGGTCCATGTAGACGTGGTAGATGAGCCTTACAAACGCGAATATGAAGTGAAGTTTTTAGTGCCTAATAAAGTCATTCGCATCGATTTTAAACTTGGTTTCCGTATAGAGCAGCAAATAAACCTGTTGTTCAGAAAGGTTGTTGAAGACCTGGTTAAAAAAGGCGAAGTGAATATCACGAGCACATACAAATCGCTTGGCAAGCATAAAATTGTAGGCGATTTCAGGTTCGTGGTTATTGAAAAAGTTCTTTCGAAATCGCATTCGCTCTCATTTTATGAGAAATTTATTATGGAGTTCTATAAACAGCTCAAAAAGGTCAGCTTGTCTGAAGAACGCGGCTTCGGTCTCGACCTGAGCTTTGTAACGGTTGAAAAGGTGCCGCTAATGCTTACCGATCCGGAAACGGTGGATTTAAGGAGAGTAAATG
>JBQCEA010000193.1:0-7652 GCA_051960695.1 Mucilaginibacter sp.
CTTATAAGCAATATCTATATTGATATAATTTTTGGATTGATTTTATCAATATTAAAAAATCATTATGCTGGAATTAAAAATTTATTCACCAAGCCTGATAATAGTACACAAGAATTACGAAAACCGCAATCACTACGGTGCTTAATTGGCTAATTCAAAGGTTCTTTTTAAGCGGATATCATCAGATGCGCTACCTATCATTACCTGGAAATCGCCAGGCTGGGTTATGTATTCTAAATTGTCGTTATAGAAATAAAGCATATCCCGTGTTACGTTGAAGGCGATACGCCTGCTTTCGCCGGGTTCAAGAAACACTTTTTTAAACGCCTTTAATTCCTTTACCGGCCTGAGCGGTTGAGACACCAGGTCGCGGATGTATAGTTGCACGGTTTCCTCGCCTGCATATTTACCTGTATTCTTCAAAGTAAACGAGATCGACAGCGCCTGATTATCCTTAATCTGCGTTTTAGTATAATAGCTGTCATCATCAATATACTGAAATTTAGTATAGCTTAGTCCGTACCCAAAGGCATAACGCGGCGAATTTGGCAGATCAATATAAGCCGATTTATAATACAAGTCTTTATCACCCTGCGGTGGCCTGCCGGTGTTATAGTGATTATAGTAAATAGGAATTTGTCCCTCCGACCGCGGAAAAGTTATAGGCAACTTACCCGACGGATCATAAGCGCCGTATAATACATCAGTTATAGCATTAGCGCCTTCTGTACCCAGCCACCAGGTGTATAAAATAGCCTGTGCATTGTCGGCTGTATAATTAAAGATCATTGGCCTGCCTGCCATTAACAGAACCACTACCGGCTTGCCTGTTTCAACTATTGCCTTGATCAATTCCTCCTGTATTCCGGGCAAATGGATATTCGATTTACTTTTAGCTTCCCCAGTCATGTCAGGGGCCTCGCCCATAGCCATCACTACTACATCGGCTTGCTTGGCCGTTGCAATGGCTTCGGCGAACCCGGCTTTTGACGGGGATGTAATATCACAACCGTAGGCATACATGATCTTAGTTGTTCCTGCCTGCTTTTGCATGGCCTCCAGCAGCGAAGGTATCTGCTCATTTTTATCCACATCAAGCGACCAGAACCCTTTAAGCTCCTTTTTTGCCCTTGCCAGCGGACCGATCAATGCGATGCTTGTCAGGTTTTTAGAAAGTGGTAATACCTGGTGCTCATTCTTCAGTAACACAATGCTTCTTTGGGCCATTTCACGGGCTGTACCCAAATTCTCAGTTCGGTTCAGCATGGTTTTTTCACGCTGTGGATTGATAAACTTATATGGGTCATCAAAAAGGCCAAGCTCAAACTTTTTTCTTAATATCCTGCCTGCAGCGTCATCTATTAGTGCCGATGGTACCTTTTGTTCATTTACCAGCTTCTCTAAATTATTGATGTAACTGCGGCTCTCCATGTCCATGTCATTGCCCGCCATCATAGCTACCTGCGCTGCCTCGTAATTATCCTTTACGTAACCATGATTGATCATTTCACCTATCGAACCCCAGTCGCTCACTATAAAACCCCTGAAATTCCATTTGC
This sequence comes from Mucilaginibacter sp., assembly GCA_051960695.1. Classification (GTDB taxonomy): domain Bacteria; phylum Bacteroidota; class Bacteroidia; order Sphingobacteriales; family Sphingobacteriaceae; genus Mucilaginibacter. The sequence continues at coordinate 1,560 of JBQCEA010000193.1, forward strand.
GTTTCAGCACTTCACGCTGCAAATAGGCGCTCCCGGTTGCGGGGGTACCATTCAGGTCATTGAATGAGTTCATGAACGTAGCGACACCCGCATCGGCCGCTGCTTTAAATGGCGGCAGGTAAACTTCCCATAGGGTATGCAGGCTCATGTCCACGCTGTTATAATCACGCCCGCCAATGGCGGCCCCATAAGCTGCAAAGTGCTTAGCGCAGGCCATAATAGCATCCGGACTACCCAGCCCGTTACCCTGGAAACCTTTCACCCTTGCAGTTGCTATCAACGAGCCCAGGTACGGGTCTTCTCCTGCACCTTCCATCACACGGCCCCAACGCGGATCACGGGCTATATCTACCATGGGTGCAAAGGTCCAGTTGATACCTGACGCAGAGGCTTCTATTGCGGCTACCCGTTCCGACCGCTGTATCATATTCATATCCCAACTACAGGCTTCGGCCAGCGGTATTGGAAAAGTAATACGGTAGCCGTGTATCACATCCTGCCCAAACAGCAAAGGAATTTTTAAACGCGATTGCATGGCAGCATCCTGGAAGGTCTTGCAATGCGCCGTACCCATAATGTTCAGCACAGCACCCACACGCCCTTTGCGTATTTCGTCCAGCTTGTTACCTACATCTTTGGTTACAGGGCCGGTAGCTTCCCAATCGCCATTATACTGGTTAAGCTGACCGATCTTTTCAGCCAGGGTCATTTTCAGTAATAAACTATCTACTTTGCGGTCGATATTATCTTCGATCTGTGCGGTGACGCGGTTTGTGATAAGGAGCAGAGATACCATCAGTATGCATAGACATCCCGGGTAAAGTTTCTTCATAGTTGATACGGGTTAAGTGATAAATATAATTATTTGACCAACAAATAAATATAGTTATATGTTTCCGTTTTTCATCTCAGAAACTGCATAATTTGCTGCTCTTGCTGTAAGCGCCATATAAAGGATGGATGGGCTTTGATTTCCGGTGCTGGTCATACATGCCCCATCGGTCACAAAAACATTCTTACATAAGTGCAATTGGTTCCATTTATTCAGCAATGACGTTTCAGGGTCTTTACCCATCCGGCAGCCACCCATTTCGTGAATATCCAAACCCGGCGCCTGCTTGTTCTCATAAGGCTGTACATTTTTGCATCCCGCTTTTTCCATCATAGCAACGGTTTCTTTCAGAAAATCCTGGATCATGCGCTCGTCATTATCATCATACTCTACTGATGTAATAAGCAACGGAATGCCCCATTGATCTTTTTGATCTTTGCTCAACCGAACATGATTGGTTATTTTAGGCACGGTTTCGCCCTGCATGTACATATATACTTTCCAACCTCCGGGTTCGCTTAGGGAATCTTTATAATTCGCTCCCGCCTGACCAGCATCCGTATCGGCTGGATGCTGATCGCGGTAAGCGCCCATAAAGGTTGTGAAGCCACCAAAATAATCGGTCTCGTGTTTATGTAAATTGCGGTAATTGGCCAATATCAATTCTGTTGGGTTGCGGCCGAAATAATACTTGTCCAAAAAGCCATCCATATCAGCAGTTACGGACGCCCGGTAATTCTGGAACGCTACGTATTTACCCAGCAAGCCATTGTCATTACCCAAACCATTCGGGAAGCGGTTTGAAGTAGAATTAAGCAGTACTAAATTGCTGTTTAACGCTGATGCATTCAGAAATATGATCCTGGCTTTATACTCAAAAACTTCTTTGGTATTGGTATCGATAACCCGCACGCCTGAAGCTTTGCCCAGTTTTTCGTCGTAAATAATGGAATGCACTACCGAAAATGGCCGGATGGTTAAGTTACCTGTCTTTTTTGCCCAGGGAAGTGTGCTGGCATTCGAGCTGAAATATCCCCCAAACGGACATCCCCGCATACACATGTTACGTGCCTGGCATTTTACACGCCCCTGCTCGAAATGTATAGGCTCGGGTTTGGTGAGATGGGCCCAGCGAGCGTGTACCAAATGGCGGTCAGGATAATGGGAATTAATGCTTTTACTAATCACCTCCTGCACGCAGTTCATTTCAAAGGGTGGCAGAAACTCGCCATCCGGCATTGCCTCTATGCCGTCTTTGCTTCCGCAAACACCAATGAATTTCTCAACATGCGAATACCATGGAGCCACATCTTCATAACCGATGGGCCACGCTATTCCATACCCAAATTTTTCGGGATTGGTAAATTCGTACTGGCTCCAGCGCTGGCAGGCCCTGCCCCATGTCAGCGATTTACCGCCAACCTGGTAACCACGTATCCATTCAAATGGTTTTTCCTGTATGTAAGGGTGGTCTTTGTCTTTTATAAAGAAGTGCGCATTGTCTTCTCCAAAACCCGCTGCTTTGCTGATGTAAGGATTTTCTTTCAGGAATGCAGTGGTCATCCGGCCACGATGCTTAAAATCCCATGGCGGAGTATTGGCAGTCGGATAATCTTTTATATGTTCCACATTGCGGCCACGTTCAAGCACCAATGTTTTTAAACCCAACTCACACAATTCCTTTGCCGCCCAACCCCCACTGATACCCGATCCGATAACAATAGCATCGTAAGTATTTTTTTCAGTTTTAGCCTGGGCATTTGATATATTCATTAGTTATTGAATTGAGGTTTACAGAATGATAAAGTTAACATTTAAAAATGTCAACCCTTTAGCATTAATAATAAAAGATGCTGCTTATTTATATATTTATACATATGAAACAAAGCTTTTTGAGCCTGGTGTTTATCCTGGCATGTTTGGTAAGTTGCGCACAGCAGATCAATTATGGAAATAACGCTGCTGCAGGAAAATATTATGATGTACGCGGCATAAAAATGTACACCGAAGTTTACGGACATGGGAAACCATTATTGCTGATACATGGCAATGGCGGAAGCATGAAGGCGTTCTCACAAAACATTCCGTACTTCTCCCAAAAATATAAAGTGATCGCTGTGGATAGCCGGGCACAGGGAAAGACAATCGACACCAAAGATTCGCTGAGCTTTGAAATGATGGCAGATGACTTTGCTGCTTTGCTTGATGTTATGCACATCGATTCGGCCTATGTTATTGGCTGGAGCGATGGGGGTATCAATGCGCTGCTTTTGGCTATGCGCCATCCTGAAAAGGTAATTAAGCTTGCTTCTACAGGAGCCAACCTTACGCCCGACTCAACCGCATTACAGCCATCCCTGTGGAAAGATATGGTAAAACAATACCAAAAAGATAAAAACAAAGTACGTACAACTTATAAGGAGAAAGATGACTGGAAAATGTTCATGCTGGATTATACCCAACCCAACATTCCTTTTTCAGCCTTAAAAGCCATCAAATGCCCTTCGCTTATTATTTGCGGCGACCACGACCTGATACCGGTAGAGCATACTGCCAAAATTTATGAGGCTATTCCAAGGGCTTATTTTTGGGTAGTACCTAATTCTGGTCATCCCACTTTGAAAGAGCATTGTGATGAGTTTAATAAAGTGGTCGACGAGTTTTTTGACAAGCCCTATCACAAGTCTGATCAGTAATTGATATAATTCTCTGTAAAGCTACCATCCCGATAAAGGTCTATAACGCCGTAGCCAGGGGCTGTTTCGCGCCGGTTACCTTCCCACCAGGCACCACTTACTGCGCCGTTGCAGATGTAGGTCACGTTATTATAGATCAGTTTCTCGCGCAGATGGATATGCCCGCTCAAGCATAATTTAACATTTGAGTGCTTATAAAACAGGCTGATGATCTTTGCTGTATCGGTATGCATATCCCCGCCAAGCATCACCCATTTGTTCACGATATCATCCTCGATCAAGTTAGTAGCAGTCAGAATTGGAATGTGCGACATGACCAAGATCGGCATAGATGGATCAGTACTTTTCAGCTCATTTTCAAGCCAGGCAAACTGCTCATCGCCCAATTTGCCGATATACCAGGTATTATCGATATCCAAGTGAACACTATCCAGCAGGATAAACTTCCAGCCGTTTTTGGTGAAGCTGTAATACGGTTTTTGCAAGCCCAATTGCTGCATTGAATATTCCTTACCATACAGGATCTGGCCTTTATCATCCTCATTCCACCAGATATCGTGATTGCCCAAACAATAGCTAACCGGCAAGCTGCATTCAGATTGCATTACCGACTTGTACAGTTGCCATTGGTCGTTTATAGTGCCGATATTCTCCTTATTCATATCGAATACGATATCTCCGCCGTTTAATATAAAGTCAACCCTGGGCGATTGCTCCTGCATGTGGCGCAGGCACCTGGTGAACCGGCTTGGTGCATCAAATTTATTTTTTAGGTGCACGTCGGTTAAATGAGCTACCCTTAAAACCGGCTTTTCATTAGTGTCGGGTACATTCCCAAATGGTAAAGCTGGCGCCAGCAACAGGCCGCCAATGTTTTTCAATGCCGATCTTCTCTTCATACCTTACAAATTTGGCTTATCTTTTTTGATGTTATCTTAAACTCAACATTAAATAAAAAATCCCGGATCGCTCCGGGACCTGTTATCAAAATCCGCTGTCATCCAGCGCGAAGGTATTCTTACGTTCCTTCCATTTACCTTTTGTAAAGTCAGGGAATTGCTGTGGCATGTTCCCTTCCTGGATCGATTTTTCTGAAAGTGGCGTTATCGCGCTCATGGTTACAGAATCATAAACATCTATCGGCGTTTGCTTCTGCTGCTTTACCGATTCAACAAATGCATTGAATACAAACCAGTCCATACCGCCGTGCCCGGCCCCTGTTGCCTTGCTTTCGTATTTCTTCCAAAGGGGGTGGTCATATTTGGCAAACCATTCATCTACCGAATCCCACTGATCATCTTTTTTCGATTGATGTTCGATATACAAACTTTTGGCAACATCCATCCAGAGACCTTTTGTTCCCTGCACCCTGAAACCTAATGAATAGGGTCTTGGTAAATGAGTATCATGGGTAAGCAACACCGTTTCACCATTAGCACAATTGATCATGGTGGTGATAACGTCGCCATTTTTATAATTGATCCTGGCATTCTTATTACCCGGAGCCATTTCTTCAACATAAGCATCTAACCCCCTTGATTTCGAGCTAAAGGAAACCAGGTTAGTAAATCGGTTGCCACGGGTAATATCAATATAATGCATTGCCGGACCAGCGCCATGGGTAGGGTATATATCTGCATTGCGGTCAATGTTGAATTGTGTACGCCATTGAGCCTCGCTCAAGGCATTAGGTCCAAACTCAACACCGTGGCCATAAACGTGCTTGCCGTCATTGAACAATACTTCGCGCAGGTTATGCTGGTAACCGCCTTCCACATGCAGTAATTCGCCGAACAGACCCTGACGCACCATATTCAGCACCGCCATTACATCCCTGCGGTAGCATACGTTTTCCAAAGTCATGTAAGGAATCCCGGTACTTTCGGACGTATGTACAATATCCCAGTGATCTTCTAAACTCAGTCCGGCAATAACCTCACATCCCACGTATTTTCCCGCTTTCATCGCATCAATCGCCTGCGGATGGTGGAATTGCCATGGTGTAGCAATAATTACAGCGTCAATATCTTTACGGTCGAGCAGCTTTTTATATGCATCCAAACCGCCAGTGTATTCCGTTGCAGCAGGCCGACCAGCTTTTGCCAGAAATTCGCGGCATATCTTTAATGATCTTTCCTGGGTATCGCATACAGCCACGATCTCGACATCATCGCGTAAACTACCTTCTGAGATATGGCTCATTCCGCGTTCGCCTACGCCGATATAGCCCATGCGTACTTTGTCTTTATTGGCAGCAAACAGACTGCCTGCGGGCAATATGGTAAAGGCTGCCGCAGCCATTGTACTTTGTTTAATAAACTCCCGTCTTTCCATTTTTGGTTATGTAATTGGTTAGCTATTCCTTTTATCATCCGGCGATGAAAAGGAAATTTGAATAATGGAAATTAGAAATTTGGAGCCGAAAAACTATAACATCAGCCCATTAAAAATCTGCGCAAACGTTTGACTAACCGCTAAACTGCCACATTAATTATTTCACGGGCATGTTACGCAACTCCTTTGGGGTCATTTTTTTATATCCTGCGGGAGTAGAAAATACTCCGG
>JBQCEA010000194.1:0-3551 GCA_051960695.1 Mucilaginibacter sp.
CCCCGGACTGGTATCCGACCAGCAACTGGTATATAAAATTACCGACTACGGACTTATCCCTATAGGCTCAGACGCATGGCTGGCCAAGGGGCAGCAAGCCAATGACGGCAGTATCGTGCTGATACACGGCAATGGCAACGAGCCGGTGGGCGTGAATGATTTTATCAAACTGCTTCAATCCAAAACCAAACAAATAGCCGAAAAACAATGGCTGCTGTATGACCTGAGCAGTACGGTTGAGGATGAGGAGAAACAGGGTGAGTAACAAAAAAAGGCACCGCATTCCAGCAGTGCCTTTTTAAGCTGAAAGCCTAAACCTAAAAGCAGAAAGCTTTGGTCTTTCTGCCTTCTGCTTTAAGCCTAATATCTGTAATATTCCGGTTTGAATGGGCCATTAACCGCTACGCCGATATAATTAGCCTGGTGCTGGTCAAGCTCTTCCAGTTCAACGCCAATCTTGGCTAAATGTAAACGGGCAACCTTTTCGTCCAGGTGTTTTGGCAGGGTATATACTTTGTTTTCGTATTTATCGCTATGGTTCCAAAGCTCTAATTGTGCCAGTGTTTGGTTGGTGAATGAGTTACTCATCACAAAGCTTGGGTGACCGGTTGCGCAACCCAGGTTTACCAAACGGCCTTCAGCCAGTACGATCAGGTCTTTACCGTCGATGGTATATTTATCTACCTGTGGTTTTATCTCAACTTTGGTATTGCCATAGTTGCTGTTCAGCCATGCCATATCGATCTCGTTATCAAAGTGGCCGATGTTACATACAATGGCTTTATCTTTTAATGCACGGAAATGTTTTTCACGTACAATGTCGCAGTTACCAGTAGCGGTAACAACAATGTCGGCCTCTGCAATAGCGTTTGAAAGTTTCTTTACTTCGTAGCCTTCCATAGCAGCTTGTAAAGCACAAATCGGGTCGATCTCAGTTACAATAACACGAACACCTGCGCTGCTCAATGATTCTGCCGAACCTTTGCCCACATCGCCGTAGCCGCAAACAACAGCCACTTTGCCGGCAAGCATTACATCGGTAGCACGACGGATCGCGTCAACCAGTGATTCGCGGCAGCCATATTTATTATCAAATTTTGATTTGGTAACCGAGTCGTTTACGTTGATGGCAGGCAATGGTAAAGTGCCAGTCTTCATCCTTTCATATAAGCGGTGCACGCCGGTAGTGGTTTCTTCAGAAAGGCCTTTAATGCCGGCAATCAGTTCAGGATATTTATCCAGCACCATGTTGGTCAGGTCGCCGCCGTCATCCAGTATCATGTTCAAAGGCTTGCGCTCTTCGCCGAAGAATAAGGTTTGCTCAATGCACCAGTCAAACTCTTCTGCATTCATGCCTTTCCAGGCATAAACCGAGGTTCCGGCAGCAGCGATAGCCGCGGCGGCATGATCCTGGGTTGAGAATATATTACAAGACGACCAGGTAACTTCCGCACCCAGCGCCTGCAAGGTTTCTATCAAAACAGCTGTTTGTATGGTCATGTGCAGGCAGCCTGCAATACGAGCGCCTTTTAGTGGCTGTGAAGGGCCATATTCTGCACGAAGGGCCATTAAGCCCGGCATTTCTGCTTCGGCAAGGCCAATCTCTTTGCGGCCCCACTCGGCCAGAGATAAGTCTTTTACCTTGTGTTTAACGTAGGTGGTATCTACTGATGACGACATAATTTCTTCGATTTTGTCGCAAAAATACGCAATAGAAATATCTTAATGAAATCAGGCAGGTACAGCTTCAGCTTTTGGCTGTTTGTGTGACACGCTGTTGCCATTGGATGACATAGAAAGCTTGCCATTATGAGATCCGCCGGTCTCAACCTGCAGCACCTGGGTCTTGATGTTGCCGGTAATGCAGCCAGTGCTCCTTATCTCAAGCGATTGTGTATGGATATCACCGTTTACCGTTCCATATACGATGATCTCTTTGGTAGAAATGTTTCCATTGATCACAGCCTTCTCGCCAAGTATCAGGCCCTCATCGATGGTTACATCTCCCGTAACCTTACCGTCGATCCTTACATAAGCCGGAGCTTTGATATTACCATCGATCACGCACCCTTCGCTGATAAGCGTCGAAATTACTTGTTGGTCCAACTCTACTTTTTTCTTTGAAAACATGCCTTTTAGTTTATTGGTTGACTAAGTTGGATTAGTTGATTAGGTTGTAATATAACTTAATCAACCACTCTCTTAATCAGCTTATTCAACTCCACTAATTATTTAATGTCAAAAATTTAACCGGGTTTATCGGTTTACCATTCTTTCTTACTTCGTAATGTAAATGGGTGCCGGTTGAACGTCCTGTAGAGCCAACTTTACCGATCACATCCCCGGTATTTACTTCCTGGCCTTCGTGTACATTTATATGCGATAAATGCCCGTAAAGAGTTTGAAAGTCGTTTTTATGCTGTACGATGATGCAATTGCCGTAACCGCCTTTCCATCCGGTAAAAGCAACACGGCCATTGGCGGTAACATGTACAGGATCTCCTTTGGCACCTTTAAAATCTATGCCCGGATGATATTCAGCGTGGTCAGAATCGAAAGGGTCGCTGCGATAGCCAAATACCGAGGTAATGGAACTTAACCTTGGATAGCCCATTGGTGTAAAAGCAACACTGTTTAACAGTCGGCCAAGATATTCGTCATATAATGAGAATTTTTCGTCGTCACTTAACTTGGAGTCAGCATGGGCTTCGCCGCCTACAAATTTGGTCGAGAAGCCTTTTAATCCGCGCTTACGCAAATAATCGTTTATTTTTTGAACCTTCTCCTGTATCGATTGGATATAAGTTTGAGCAGAGGTAGTAGTGGTATTTGCGGCAACAGCTGGTTGCGTTACCTGTGGGGTGTTTGTTGATGGAAGCTTGTTTTTAAGCTGAGCGATCTGTGACAGCAATTGCTGTTTTTCCAGTTCGTGTGTGTTATTTTTTGATGAAAGATAGACAATTGTGCCGATCAATGTTAATATCACACAAATTATAGAAGCTAAATAGTGTTTTACCCTTTTTAAGTGCTTGGTTTTAACCCGGATAGCTCGAGTTTGCTCCTGGTTTTTATTTACAACAATGATAGTACTAAAATTTGTCGGTTTTAGGTTCATTCTTAATTAGGGATTAACGTTGGGTATGCAATATAAAACAATAGACGGATAAAAATCCAAAATATTTCGTTTTTCCAAAACAATTCTTCATCCCAACCGCATTCTCTTTCATTTCAGTCTTTTACGGTTTTCGTCAGCAAAATGTTATTATTACACTTATTAAAATTTCATTAATGAATCATTTGTTAATTTTGTAGTAAAATTATTTTAAACAGACATGATGTACCCTGAATATTTGGTCGCCCCGATGCGGGAAGAATTGACCAGAGTTGGTTTTGAAGAGTTAAAAGATGCTGAAGCGGTGACCAAAGCCATTGAAAGCGAAGGCACTGTATTTGTAATGGTGAACTCAGTATGCGGATGCGCGGCTGGTATGGCTCGCCCTGCTGCCCGTATGGCCGTTCAGAACGAGAAACACCCTGATAAACTGGTAACT
>JBQCEA010000195.1:0-3992 GCA_051960695.1 Mucilaginibacter sp.
TTGCTGAAAAGCTCCATTATTTCTTCACCTTGTTTCGAATTCAGGTTTCCCGTGGGCTCGTCTGCCAGAATTAGCTTAGGACTTGCAATCAAAGCTCTCGCGATACCAACTAACTGCTGTTGGCCTCCCGAAAGCTGCGCTGGAAAAAGGTCCTTTTTACCTACAATCTGGAACCTGTCGAGCATATCAGCAACCATTGCCTTACGCTCTGACGATTTAACATCCTGGTAAATAAGCGGGGTCTCGATATTTTCGTAAACTGTTAATTCATCTATCAGGTGATAAGCCTGGAATACGAAACCGATGTGTTTTTTGTATAAGGCCGAACGCTGCTTCTCTTTCAACTGGTGAACAGCCTGACCCATGAAATAGTGATAACCCTCATTTGGATCATCCAGCATACCGATAATGTTCAGTAAGGTTGATTTCCCCGAACCTGAAGGCCCCATTACAGATATAAATTCACCTTCATCAACTTCAAGGCTGATATTGTTCAGAATAATATTTTTATTTCCACCTACCTGGTAATATTTTGATATGTGCTGTAAGGATAACATTGTGTTTAATGTGTTAAGTGAATGAATTAGCGGTTTTTGTTGATTTAATTATACTAATTCATTTTGGCATTCAGCAGTCAATAATATACCAAAGTTATAAATATCTATTTATCAGAAAGTTACAAGACAATTGCTTTTTAGCGGTGTCCGCTTATGTGACAAGATGCGTACGGTTATGATACAGTCGTTTTTAGTATCGAGTTATAAGTATTGAGTTCTGAGTTGATAAATATTGGTTACTCAAAACTCAATACCCAAAACTAATTACTCACTTCGCAGGCTTTTCACGGGGTTAGTCAGCGCTGCTTTTATTGCCTTATACGCTACGCTGGTCCAGGCGATAATGACAGATGCCAGTATGGCTAAGATGAATATATCTGGTCCTATCGTGATCTTATAAGTAAAGTCCTGAAGCCATTTATGCATGAAATAGTAACCGATAGGAGCCGATATAACAAAAGCCACAAGGATGAGTATGGTAAACTCTTTCGAAAACAGGTAAACAATGTGCCCGACCGATGCACCTAAAGTTTTGCGTATGCCTACCTCTTTAGTGCGTTGCACTGCCATAAACGAAACAAGCCCATACAAGCCGAGGCAGGAAATGAAAATGGCTATTCCTGCAAATATTTTATACAGCATCGATAACTGATCTTCACTGCTATAAAACTTAGCGATCTTATCATCCAGGAACTGATACTCGTACATACTATCCGGGAAAGTATTATTCCAAATCTTTTCAACCGAAGCCAGTGTGTTATTAATGCCGGATGGTTGTATCTTAATATTGATCGTTTGGTAAATAGCTTTCCACGAGCTCATAAGCACGGGAGGTATTGCATCTTTTAACGAGCTTATATTAAAATCTTTAACTACGCCTACAATACGGGCGTGCTTTGTTTTATCATCCCACAGATTAATGTATTTGCCAATTGCTTGCTTAGGATCATGCACGCCGAGCTTATTCAATAACGTTTGGTTAACAACATAACCTGTTATGGTATCACTTTTTTTATAGGGCTGGCCTGCTACAAACTGTAATTTATAAAGGTTAAAATAATCAGCATCGGCCCATTTAAGGCTGGCACTAAAATCAGTTTTTTTAGGTGAATTGTCATATTTAAAATCGGAACTCCAATTACTAAAATCCGATGGGCTGGTAAAGCTAAAGCTCACATCCTTCACTCCCGGCTGCTGTAAAAGCTGGTTACGCAATGCCGGTAATTTGAGCATGTTAAGACTATCGCTCGGAAAAGGAACGGTTATTACAGCGTCCTTATCAAATCCAAGCGATTTATTCCTGAAATAATTCATTTGATAAATGATAACCAGCGTCCCGATCACCAGTGCCTGTGCAATGCAGAACTGAAGCACAACAAGCGCCCTTCTTAGCGATATTCCGCTTGTTTTTCCGGCAACTATCTTGTTCTTTAAAGCAGTTATCGGATTAAAACCTGACAGAACAATAGCCGGGTAAAAGCCCGACAACAACGTAACACATACAACAGTTGCGCCGACAAAAATTAATACATCCCGCTGGTACAGCATTACATTAGTCAGTTTTATCTGAAGCAATTGATTAAGAGGGTGCATTACTCCCATTGCGATAATTACGGCTATGAGCACAGCAAAAATTGTGATTATAAAAGTTTCGCTTAAAAATTGCAGTATCAATTGCTTACGGTTACTTCCCAGTACTTTGCGTATACCAACCTCTTTTGAACGATTAACAGCCTGGGCTGTGGCCAGGTTAATAAAATTTACGCAGGCAATAAGCAGCAGGAACATACCGATAAGACTGATAGCCTTGATCAATTCTTTACTAAAAGGGTGATTGCTGAAAATATTGACTTTGGTGTTATAATGCATATCGTTTAGTGGCTGAAGCTGCATACCTTGCTTCACATATTCTGCAGGTTTATGTTTTTTTACAAATGCTGCCAGATCCTGGTTGAATTGGCCTACAGACAGGTTTGATGGCAGCAAGATGAAAACATAATGGGAACCAAAGATGCTAACCCAATCATTCATATTACCATTAAAATCACCATCCTTTTGATGCATTGTAGCATATGACATCATGATCTTTACCGGGAAATCGGTATTATTGGGAAAGTTCTTTAAAATGCCGGTAACCTTAAAGTCGGTCTTATTGTCCAAACGGATAATCTTACCTATCGCGTTATGCCAGTCGCCGAAAAACTTATTAGCTTCATCCTGTGTCAACACAGCTGTTTTTGGTTCTGATAAAGCAGTTTTTTTATCACCAGCCAGCCAGCCAAAATCGAAAATATCAAAAAATTGTGGCTCACAGTAATAGGCATTATCCTCTTTAAACTTCTTTATTGGTTGTTTACCGTTAACATTGCCAACACTATAAAGTCCCCCATAATTTAATATAGCAGCCACTGCTTTCAATTGAGGGTAATCGATCCGTAAAGCTTCAGAAGTTGGGAACGGAACTCCGCTTCCAAGGTCAAGACCATTGGGTCCTTTAGTGGCAGTGACGACCCGATAGATCGAGTTCCGCTTTGTATGAAACGTATCAAAGCTCGTTTCAAACTGAACGATCAGGAATATAAGCAGACACGCTGCAATACCTACTGTGAGGCCGGTAACATTGATAATGGCGTAGCTTTTATTACGCATCAAATTGCGCCATGCAATTCTTAAATAATTCTTAAACATATAATTGCGGTTTAATTTCTCGTCAGACCACTTAGGAGCGGTTTGATAGGACGAAACTACCGCAGCAGAACCGGAATAAGGTCTCAAATGATAAGATGGGCCTTCTTTTTTTCGATCATTTTTATACTCTGCAGGGCTTTTTCCTGTCATTTCCCTGAATGTACGATTAAATGTAGATTTTGAATTGAAACCTGATTCAAATGCGATCCCGAGCAGGGTCATCCGGTCGAAAACCGGGTCCTGCATTTTCTGCACCACATCCCGAATGCGGTATTCATTAATAAAGTCGTTGAAATTCTTTTTCAGCGCTATATTAATTATCCTTGATAACTCATGGGAATGTATACCAAGCTTTTCAGCCAATGTGCTTAAACTCAATTCTGCATCCTGATGAAAAAGGTTAGCTTCCATCATTCTCTTCAGCCAGATACCTTTTTGCCGTAACTCTGCAGGAATTAGTGACTTTGAAAATGGCGGCACTTCTACAGAAACCTTAACGTCTGACTTTAAAAATGCTATTACCCCGATCCTGATGACCATTATTGCTAAAAGGAAATAAAGCGGATAATAAGCGTGAATACTTAATTGGTAATGGTAGACAGAGTAATCTATTAAAATATAAGGTATCCACAACAGCCACACCAGGCCGAAGCCGACCAATAAACGATGCAGCCACCGCAATTCGAGCCGATAACGGTCCCCGTCATTAAATTTTAGGTGCTGATAAAAGCGCTCGATCAATCTATA
>JBQCEA010000196.1:0-11069 GCA_051960695.1 Mucilaginibacter sp.
AATGTTTACCGGTTGTATCTATGCCATATTCCTTTAGCATCAATGTAATGCCGTATGGAGTTGCCGGAATAAATGAAGGCAGATTACGCTGCATACGGCCTAGATTAATGGGGTGGAAGCCATCTACATCCTTGCGGTGATCTATCTTTTCGGTTACTTTTTCCGGGTCGATATGTTTTGGCAGAGGTAATTGAACGATGATGCCATCAATATCCGGATCAGCATTTAATTCAGCAACCTTTTTAAGCAATTCTTCCTCGGTTACATTATCTTCATAACGCACCAGCGTCGATTTAAAGCCTACCTTTTCGCAATTCTTCATTTTGCTGGCAACATAGGTTTCGCTGCCGCCATCATGACCAACCAGTACAGCTACCAAATGTGGTTTGCGCCCTGTTCTTTCCAGGATCTTTGCTGCCTCTATTGCTATTTCACCTTTAAGCTTTTCTGATACGTATTTTCCGTCGAGTAACTGCATTTCTATAAGATGTGAGGTATGATATTGTATTAGTCTAATTTCAGTACTGCCATAAACGCCGACTGCGGTATTTCCACATTACCCACCTGACGCATGCGTTTTTTACCTTTTTTCTGTTTTTCAAGCAGTTTGCGTTTACGCGATATGTCTCCGCCATAACATTTAGCGGTAACATCTTTACGCAGTGCTTTTACCGTTTCACGGGCAATGATCTTAGCACCAATAGAGGCCTGTATAATGATCTCAAATTGCTGACGCGGCAACAACTCCTTCAGTTTTTCACAGATCTTCTTGCCAAAATCATAAGAATTACTGCGGTGTATCAATGAGGAAAGCGCATCCACAGGCTCACTATTCAAACGAATATCCAAACGAACCAGGTCCGACTGGCGATACCCTATCTGGTGATAATCAAAAGAAGCGTACCCTTTAGAAATAGTCTTTAGTTTATCATAGAAATCGAACACGATCTCGCCCATCGGCATCTCGAAGGTCAGCTCAACGCGGTCTGAAGTAAGGTATGACTGATGTGTAATAATACCTCTCTTTTGTATACAAAGTGACATTACCGGACCCACAAATTCAGCTTTGGTAATGACCGTAGCTTTAATATATGGCTCTTCAACAAAATCTATTTTGCTTGGATCTGGCAGATCAGATGGGTTATTCACCTGTAGTTCTTCACCCTTGGTGGTGAAAGCTTTATAAGACACGTTGGGAACAGTTGTAATAACCGTCATGTTAAACTCACGCTCCAAACGTTCCTGAATGATCTCCATATGGAGCATGCCGAGGAACCCGCAACGAAAGCCAAAGCCCAGCGCTGCTGATGATTCCGGTTCAAAAACTAATGAAGCATCATTCAATTGCAGCTTAGCCATTGATTCGCGCAGCTCTTCAAAATCCTCAGTATCCACCGGATAAATACCTGCAAATACCATCGGTTTTACTTCCTCAAAGCCTTGTATGCCTTCTGCACAAGGGCGATCAACATGCGTAATGGTATCGCCGACCTTTACTTCGCGTGCTTCCTTAATACCAGATATAATATAACCCACATCGCCGGTTTTAATCACATCTTTCGGTACCTGGCTCAATTTAAGCGTACCAACCTCATCAGCAATGTACTGCTTTTCAGTCGCCACAAATTTTACTTTATCGCCTTTTCTGATCTCGCCGTTTACAACCTTGAAATAAGCAATAATACCACGAAATGAGTTAAAAACAGAGTCGAAAATGAGCGCCTGTAAAGGAGCTTGCGGGTCGCCGACAGGAGCGGGGATACGCTCTACTATCGCCCGTAAAATATCATGAACGCCCAGACCTGTTTTACCCGAGGCTGCTAATATTTCTTCCCGTTTGCAACCGATCAGGTCAACTATCTGATCCTTAACTTCTTCCGGCATAGCACCTGGAAGGTCCATTTTATTTAGTACCGGAATAATCTCCAGGTCGTTTTCCAGGGCCAGATATAAATTTGATATGGTTTGTGCCTGTATACCTTGTGATGCATCAACGATCAGTAATGCACCTTCACAAGCCGCAATAGACCGCGAAACTTCATATGAAAAGTCGACGTGCCCTGGAGTGTCGATCAGGTTGAGCACATATTTTTGCCCATCAAGCATATAATCCATCTGTATAGCATGGCTTTTAATGGTAATACCGCGCTCACGCTCCAGATCCATATCGTCAAGCAATTGTGCCTGTGCCTCCCGCTTAGTGATGGTATCAGTATATTCAAGCAAACGATCGGCAAGGGTACTTTTACCATGATCGATATGCGCTATTATGCAAAAATTACGAATGTGCTTCATTTGAAGCGCAAAAATAGCTTTTTAAGGTGAGATTTGCTATCGGGTTTTGAATTAGCTACTTTGACCAAAGAACAATGAATAAAGCCTTTCTTTCCTATATCGAACAACAGTTGCAAACCGCAATTAGTAATGCGTTACCCGTTGCCGGAGGAAGTATCAATCGTGTGTATTGCCTGCAAGGGAATAAATCGAAATACCTTATCAAGATCAATAATCAAAATGCATTTCCGGGAATGTTTGAGGCTGAAGAAGGCGGATTGAAAATTATCGCAAGTACTCAAACTGTCAATGTACCTAAAGCAATTTTGCAAGGCAATTATGGAGGTGAAAGTTTTTTGGTATTGGAATGGATCGAAAGTAAAAGAGCGTCAGTAAAAGGCTCGGCTTTGCTTGGTGAACAATTAGCCTTAATGCATAAGCATAATGCAGAAAGATTTGGCTCAGTAGCAAATAACTACATGGGTTCATTGCATCAGTCGAACCAATCGCATAGTACATGGGCAGGGTTTTTTATTGAAGAACGACTTAAGCCTATGGTTCAGTTAGCTACAAATAAAAACTTAATTGACAACAACGATCTGAATCAATTTAACAAACTTTATGAGCGTTTGTCAGACTTATTTGATGAGGAAAGACCATCATTAATCCACGGCGACTTATGGAGTGGCAACTATCTTATTAGCACTGGAGATGAACCTTACCTGATCGACCCCGCAATCACTTATGGTCATCGGGAATTCGATATAGCCATGACGACTTTATTTGGTGGATTTTCAAATGAATTTTATGAGTCGTACAATTCTGCCTTCCCATTAGTTAAAGGCTGGCAGTAACGGCTTGATCTGTGGAATCTATATCCGCTATTAATACATCTGAATTTATTCGGACTAGGTTATCTGGGGCAGGCGAGGGATTGCTTAAGACAGTTCATTTGATACTGCTTTTGCGTGTTTTTTTACATGGCTGATAATGAATTTGGCCAACTGTTCCTGTTCGTCAATACTCATATCCGAACCATCATATATCCAATAGCCTTTTGCGTCAAATAATATTCTGCCCAAATAATCCGAATGCTCATTAAATGCATTGTATAGGTTATAGGCAATGACCTTACTACCCGCACTGGAATCAAGCATTACACGGATGATCTCGCCGGCTCCATTTTTCCGTTTTATCCAAACTTTCGTTTCTGTTATTAAAAAAGTGTTCTTCAGCATAGTGAAACAAAATTGAAAAAAAGTTTGCAATAATGCTAAAATTATTAGCAATTTTGTTGTCTATTTTAGCAATGCTCAGTACAAAACAAGATATTATTAATAAACTGCGAAAGGATATTTTGCTTTTGGAGGGGTTCAAGCCGCTATCAGCAGGGACCGTGAGCAGTATTGGTTTGGGTAATATTGAATCTATTTTTCCAAACGGCGTTTTTCCGGTGGGCTCCATTCATGAAATATTATGTACCTCACCAGAGCAGATGGCTGCAAGTTCGGGATTTATAAGCGGAATATTGGCCGCCCTAATGAAAAATGGCGGTGCCTGCTTGTGGGTAGGCGTCAAAAGAAAAGTTTTTCCGCCTTCCTTGATGGCTTTTAAAACTGAACCTGACCGCATTATCTTCATTGATGTTAAAAGAGAAAAAGATGTGCTCTGGGTTACCGAAGAGGCTCTGAAATGCCAGGGATTGGCAGCAGTAATAGCCGAATTGAAGGATATAAGCTTTGCTGAATCGCGAAGATTGCAGCTTGCAGTGGAGAGTAGCAAAGTAACTGGATTTATACTGCGTAACGACCCTCAAAAAACCAGAACCACTACCTGCGTTGCCCGCTGGCAAATATCACCTTTGCCAAGTGGAACAGAAAATGGGTTACCCGGTATCGGTTATCCACGCTGGCAGGTTGATCTGCTAAAAGTAAGGAATGGGATTCCGGGCAGCTGGAAACTGGAGTGGGCTGAAGGTGGATTCGTTCCGGTTGAAGAGCAAACTGAAGCTTATGAAATATTCCGGCAAGAAGCGGTTTGATCATGGAAAAGCGTTTTGTTTCTATATGGTTCCGTCATTTGACAACGGACTGGTTAACGCTCCGCCGGCCTGAACTAAAAACTGTACCTTTTGTTTTTACCGCTTCTGAACGTGGACGTGTGTTGATCACCGCAGCTAATACCTTCGCTGAGGCGCAAGGCATATCGCCTGGCATGGCCTTCGCTGATGCAAGAGCTATTGTGCCATCAATTGAAATGGACGACCATATCCAGGGAAAAGATGCTAAACTATTAAAAGCTCTTGGAGAGTGGTGCATCCGGTATACGCCTTGGGTTGCCATAGATATGCCAGATGGATTGATACTGGATGTTTCGGGCTGTGCACATTTATGGGGTAGTGAACGGGCTTACCTCGGTAACATCATTAAAGTTTTGCGTAGCAAAGGATATGATGCCCGTGGTGCCATGGCTGATACTGCTGGTGCAGCGTGGGCAGTAGCTCACTTTGGTAAAGACAACCCAATCATTATGCCGGGTGGTCAGGCAGAAGCGTTATTATCGCTTCCACCGGCAGCATTGCGATTGGAAACGGAAACTTTAGAACGTTTGAAAAAGTTAGGTTTCTACAATATCAAAAGCTTTATGGGTATCGGACGTTCAGTATTGCGGCGACGTTTTGATACTCAACTATTGCTCCGGCTCGATCAGGCTTTGGGTAATGAAGATGAACCCCTCGATCTACTGCAACCTATTGAACCTTACCAGGAACGTTTACCTTGTTTAGAGCCAATACGAACGGCTGAGGGAATAGGGATTGCTATAAAAAAACTATTGGAAAATTTATGCAGGCGCCTGGCAAGTGAAGGTATAGGGTTACGTATGGCTGTTTTAAAGTGTTATCGTTTGGATGGCAAAATATTGCAGGTCAGCATCGGAACTAATAAGGCGTCTAATTTTGTAAATCATTTGTCCAAGCTTTTTGAATTGAAAATTGCTTCTATAGAACCCGATCTTGGGATTGAATTATTTACACTAGATGCAACCAAGGTGGAGGAAGCTGAAGCGGAACAGGAAATGCTTTGGTCGCCGGAAGACTGTGGGCTGGAAGATACTGCATTGGCGGAATTGCTTGACAGACTTGCAAACAAGATCGGCACAGCCAGTATTAGGCGTTATTTGCCCCTGGAACATTATTGGCCTGAACGATCTATAAAACCAGCACAGTCGCTTCAGGATAAACGCACAACTGAATGGCGAACCGACCGGCCCAGGCCATTATTGCTTTTACCCCATCCTGAACGAATAGAGGTTATGGTGAAAACTCCAGATTACCCACCGAACTTTTTCATCTATAATGGAGAGAAACATAACATTATCAAGTCGGATGGGCCAGAAAGAATTGAAAGGGAATGGTGGCTGGATAACGGGAAACAAAGGGATTATTACCAGGTAGAAGATGAGAGTGGCCAGCGCTATTGGCTGTTCCGCTCAGGGCATTATACGGATGAACAACTGCCCCAGTGGTTTATCCATGGATTTTTTGCTTAATGGTGATGGAATATTCAGAGTTACAAGTAACCAGCAACTTTAGCTTTCTCCGGGGAGGTTCGCATCCTGAAGAATTGGTACGAGAGGCTGTCCGACTTGGATATAAGGCTGTAGCTATTACTGATCGAAATACTGTAGCCGGAGTTGTTCGGGCTTTTAAAGTTGCAAAAACAGAAGAAGAAAAAATTCAATTCATACCTGCATGCCGTTTATGCTTAATGGACGGTCCGGATCTATTGGCTTACCCAACCAATATCACTGCCTGGGGACGTCTATGTGCTATTCTAAGCAAAGGCAATCTTCGTACAGAAAAAGGCAAATGCGAGCTTTATAAAAGCGATGTTTTTGAAAATGCCGAAGGTATCAAATTTCTCATCGTGGCGCCAGAAATTTTGAATAGCAAATTTGATTTTGATGATAGTTTTAAACGAAATGTAAAAGAATATAAGTCCGTTTTAGGAAATGAACTTTACATAGCAGCTAATTTCCTATACAATGGAAATGACAGGAAACGGCTTTATCGCATATCTCAGCTAGGTATTCCAATGGTGGCAACAAACGATGTGCATTATCATGATGCCAGTCGCCGTGAATTGCAGAATGTAGTTACCTGTGTCAGAGAGAAATGTACTATTAGCAATGCAGGTTTTAAACTGCATGCCAATGCCGAACGCTACCTGAAGGAAGTTGATGAGATGGAGCGATTATTTCGGGAATACCCGGATGCCATCGCACGAATAGAGGAAATAACCAATGCCTGCCAATTCTCATTAGATACACTGAAATATCTTGAACCCGAATGGAAAAGCCCGGATGGTCGCACGGCTGATGAACACCTGGCCGAACACACCTGGGCCGGTGCAAAAAAGAGGATAGGAGACAAGATAGAGCAGAAACACATTGACCAAATCCAATTTGAACTGGACTTTTTTGCTAAACGAAAGCTGGCGCCTTATTTCCTCCGGATATACGAATACACGCAAAAAGCTGAGGAATTGGGCATCTTGCACCAGGGACGTGGCTCGGCGGCAAATTGCTCCGTTTGTTTTTGCCTGGGTATAACTCCTGTCAATCCAACTGAACAAAAAATGCTTTTTTCAAGGTTTATGTCAGACGCCCGCGACGAATGGCCTGATGTTGATGTTGATTTTGAACATGAACGCCGCGAAGAGATTATTCAATGGATATATGAAACCTACGGACGCGAGTATGCAGGTATAGTGGCCACAGTAACACAGGAAAGGCATAAAGGTGCCATCCGCGATGTGGGTAGAGCGATGGGATTATCTGATGATACGATCAAGCGTATTGGAGGGGCAGTTTGGGATTTTTCGGAAGACGGTTTCGACCGGAAGCGTTTGCTTGAACAAGGTCTTAATCCGGATGATCCGCATTTGTATAAAGTGCTAGAAATAACCGAACAGTTAATGGGTTTTCCACGACAACTGGGACAGCATACAGGCGGATTTGTAATCATGCGTTGCAAGCTATCGGACATCTGCCCGGTGATGAATGCCCGTATGGAGGATCGTACTCAGTTGGAATGGAACAAGGACGATCTGGAAGATCTGGGTATTTTGAAAGTTGATGTGCTTGCTTTAGGCATGCTTACCTGTATTCGCAAAGCCTTCGACCTGGCAAAGAAGCATAAAGGGCTCCAGCTTACTCTCGCAAATGTTCCACACGATGATGCACGAGTTTATGATATGATCTGCGAAGCAGATACTTTAGGTGTTTTCCAGATCGAGAGCCGGGCACAGATGTCAATGTTACCACGTTTAAAACCCAGGAATTTTTATGATCTGGCAATAGAAGTAGCTATAGTACGTCCTGGGCCAATACAGGGAGATATGGTACATCCATATTTAAGAAGAAGGGATGGCATTGATCCTATTGAATATCCTTCTGATGAGATATATGAAATATTGGAAAGAACTAAAGGGGTTCCTTTATTTCAGGAACAAGCCATGCAGATAGCTATAAAAGCCGCGGGCTATACACCTGCAGAAGCTGACCAATTGCGCCGAAACATGGCTACTTTTAAAGCCAAGGGCGAGGTTAGTCTGCATAGAAAGAAATTGATAGATGGCATGATTAATAATGGCTATACGGAAGAATTTGCAAGTCGCGTTTTTAAACAATTGGAGGGTTTCGGTAGCTATGGTTTCCCCGAGAGCCATGCCATCAGTTTTGCTTATTTGGTTTACATATCTTCCTGGCTCAAATGCCATCACCCTGATGTATTTACCGCAGCATTGCTCAATAGTCAGCCGATGGGATTTTATCAACCTGCCCAGATCGTGATCGATGCACAAAAGCATGGAGTGGTGGTGCGACCTATTGATATCAATCATTCCCTTTGGGATAATACACTTGAGGAAAAAGATGGCAAATATTGTGCGGTTAGGTTGGGTTTTCGACAGGTAAAAGGCTTGAATGAACGTGATATGGATCTTCTGGTTACCAATCGCGAAAAGGGTTATAGAAGTATCAGCCAATTGAGCGGCGCCGGTATTCCGCAGGCTGCTATTGAAAAGCTGGCTGATGCCGATGCTTTTCATTCAATGCACCTTGATCGCCGTGAAGCTTTATGGGAAGTACCCGCCTTAAGTGATAAGCCTATTGGCATTTTTGAGGGCAGTCCTTCTGAAAGTACCTTCGAGCCACAGATCAGCCTTCCGTTTATGTCGCAGGCCGAACATGTAGTTCAAGATTATGCTTCAATAGGCTTATCGTTAAAAGCCCATCCGGTAAGTTTTGTCCGAGAAAAACTGAATTTGCTGCATGTGATTGAAACCGGTAAACTACCGGAACTTAAAAATGGCGATCCGATAAAAGTTGCAGGATTAGTGACTGTGCGCCAAAGACCAGGAACAGCAAAAGGAGTGCTTTTTATTACCATTGAAGATGAAACGGGTTTTGCAAACCTTGTTGTTTGGGCCGATAAATTTGAACAGTACCGCAAAGAAATATTGCAAACCCGGCTATTAATGGTTGATGGCAAAGTACAAATAGAAGGCAAGGTAATCCATGTGGTGGTAAACAAATGCTTTAATCTTTCGTCTATGCTGCGTGGGTTAATACCTGCATCCAATGAAGATGCACCGGTACTTACTTTATCACGGGCTGACGAAACTTCAGCTGCCATTCCTAATGAACGAAACACGGTACCAGCCAGTAAAAACACAGTAAATAAGATTTTCCATAAAGGAAGAAACTTTACGTAACTGTATTTATTCCCCGCGTTTTAGCCCGAACTTTTCGATCTTACTGTAAAGGTGACTACGCTGTATATCGATATCATCAGCGGTTTTGGATACGTTCCAGTTGTTTTTTTCCAGCTTGAACTTAATATACTCACGCTCGGCATAATCCTTATACTCTTGAAAGTTTGCAAACTGATCAAAGTCGGTTTGAGGAGCCGAAGCTGATCCGTTTACAGCAACAGCAGCGGATGGGTTTGCAAATGCTTTAACATCGTTCTCAGTGATTGTTTTATCACTCAAAATGATCAGCCTTTCAACCATATTACGTAATTCACGAATGTTACCTGTCCATGGTAGTGCTTTTAGAGCATCAAGCGCCCCGTCTGATACTCTTTTTAC
Source organism: Mucilaginibacter sp. (assembly GCA_051960695.1). Taxonomy (GTDB): domain Bacteria; phylum Bacteroidota; class Bacteroidia; order Sphingobacteriales; family Sphingobacteriaceae; genus Mucilaginibacter. Next base: position 9,429 of record JBQCEA010000196.1, read on the forward strand.
GGGCATGCCGTATTCGCTGCATATTTCTTCGAGAAAGTTTTGGGTCAATAACGGAATATCATCTTTGCGTTCAACTAATGGTGGAACGTGCAAGAGGATCACACTTAAACGGTGGTAAAGATCCATACGGAAATTACCGGCCTCGATCTCTTTTAGCAGGTCTTTATTGGTCGCTGCTACTACACGTACATCAACCTCTATTTCTCTTTCGCCGCCAACACGGGTGATCTTGCTTTCCTGCAATGCACGTAAAACCTTTGCCTGCGCAGAAAGGCTCATATCGCCGATCTCATCCAGGAATAAAGTACCACCACTTGCAGATTCAAATTTACCGATACGCTGTTTTACAGCCGATGTAAATGAACCCTTTTCATGCCCGAAAAGTTCACTTTCTATCAATTCAGAGGGTATAGCTGCACAATTAACTTCGATCAATGGTGCATTTGCCCGGTTTGATTTCTCATGCAACCAGCGTGCTACCAATTCCTTACCACTACCGTTGGCGCCGGTTATCAGTACACGGGCGTCAGTAGGGGCAACACGTTCTATCGTTTCTTTGATCTTTTCTATTGCCTGTGAGTTACCCAATATAGGCCGTACTTTGGAAACCTTACGCTTGAGTACTTTGGCTTCGTTAACAAGGTTACCCCTGTCTAAAGCATTGCGAACAGTAATGAGCAGACGGTTTAGATCTGGCGGTTTGGAGATAAAATCGAACGCGCCTTTTTTGCTCGCTTCAACAGCAGTCTCCACTGTTCCATGGCCGGATATCATGATAAATGGCAGGTCGGGTTTAATGGCAAGCCCTTCGGCAAGCACTTCCATACCATCCATGCGATTCATTTTAATATCGCATAATACCAGGTCGTAGTCATTCTTTCCGATCATTTCCAGGCCGTCAATGCCATTATCTATATCCTCAACCTGGTAATCCTCATATTCCAGTATTTCACGTAGGGTATTGCGGATTGCCCGCTCATCATCAATAATTAAAACTTTAGCCATGCTTAGTATAATAGGGTAGTAGAGTAACGCACTAATTTAAGAATTTGTATAGAATAATAAACACTTTCACACCATATACAAAAAATAACCCCTTCCGGTTTTCAGGAAGAGGTTATTTTCCAGCAGCAAAATTGTAAGCCGGGTTCTGTATATTTCTATCATTGATCTGGACCTGTCATTGCTGACAGGCTCAAGCAACCTACCCATCCTGGCTATCAGTCAATTGACTAATAAGAAACGAGCAGCTTCAAATCCAGGACCTATTTGGTCTTTCAACTCCTGAGGTTTACCGCGATCCCGGTTACCCGGAAAAGCCGTGAGCTCTTACCTCACGTTTTCACCCTTATCACGCCTTACGGCGGACGGTATATTTTCTGTGGCACTTTCTGTCGCCGGCTGGCGGCGCCTTCCCGTTAGGAAGCAGGATGCTCTGTGTTGCCCGGACTTTCCTCCCCGACAAATGTCGTGGCGATAGAACGTTTTGCAATACAAATATAGTTGATTTGGTTGGATTGAGTCGACTGGTTGATAGAGTTATGATAATTAGCAGTTGTTAGTCTACCTATTTACATTTTTCCAGACTAGTTTCAACCTGTTGTTCATCTATTGTTCCTAGTTTATTACCAAATGAATTGG
>JBQCEA010000197.1:0-4432 GCA_051960695.1 Mucilaginibacter sp.
GTAACCAAAAACTGGCCTTTTACCAATACATCATAAAGCAGGTCCCAATCCTTTTCGGTATGGTCGCCAATGGTTTTAGATATTGATAATCCGGCATTATTCACAACCAGGTCAACGCCACCGAAGGCTAATATTGCTTCGGCTACAGCATTGTTGATCTGCTCAGTGTTCGTTACATCCAGTACAGCTGTTGCATAAGCGTCCTTTCCGAAAAGTTTCTTAAACTCTTCACCAGCGCCTTCCAAACGTTCAGCATTCATGTCATTCAAGATCACGACCGCACCTTCCTGAACAAATTTTTTGGCAATGGCTTTACCAATGCCTCCGGCGCTGCCGGTTATCAATGCAATGCGACCGGACAGCGCTTTTGGTTTGGGCATACGTTGTAATTTGGCTTCTTCAAGCAGCCAGTATTCTATATCAAATGCTTCCTGGCGTGGTAGTGAAGTGTATTCCGAAATTGCTTCAGCGCCTTTCATTACATTGATGGCGTTGATGTAAAATTCGGCAGCTACACGTGCAGTTTGCTTATCTTTTGCAAAAGTGAACATACCTACACCCGGATACAGAATAACTACCGGATTGGCATCGCGTATGGCCGGGCTGTTTGGATGTTTGCAGGTATTATAATAGTCCTCGTACATTTTGCGATAAGCCTCAAAAGCAGGAGTTAACTTTTCTTTTATGGCATTCGCATCGCTCAGATCAGCATTAGCGTCCAGTTCCAAAACCAGCGGACTGATCTTGGTACGCAAAAAGTGATCAGGACAACTGGTACCCATCGGTGCCAAACGTTCAAGATCATGAGAGTTGGTGTATTCCAAAACTCGGGCATCATCAGTAAAATGACCGATCATCCTTGTTTTAGATGAGCAGAAACCGCGCAGGATAGGGGCAAGCGCAACGGCTTGTCTTTTTCGTTCATCCTGTGGTAAGCTCTGTATTTTTTGTCCGCCAAAAACAGGTCCTTTTTTGCCATAGTTCTGTTCAAGATATTCAGCACATTTTTCAATAACTTCAAGGGTATTGATATAGCTTTCATAAGCAGTATCGCCCCAGGTAAACAAACCATGCGAGCCCAGCATAATGCCACGGATACCAGGGTTTTCATCCAGGCAGGCTTTCAGTTTCAAACCAAGGTCGAAACCAGGACGTTGCCATTCTACCCAGCCAATAGTGCCTTCGAATAATTCTTCAGTTATCTTTTTGCCATCCTTTGCTGCTGCTATAGCGATCGCTGCATCAGGATGCAAATGGTCGATATGTTTAAAAGGTAAAAAGCCGTGCAGCGGCGTATCGATTGATGGTGCTTTTGAATTCAGGTCGAAAATGCTGTGGTTAAACAATTCCACCATTTCGTCTTCGTGTTCAATACCACGGTAAACGTTTTTAAGGCTTCTTAAACGGTCTACATATAATGCTGCCAGCCCGCTTTTTTTAAGGGTACCGATATCGCCACCCGAGCCTTTGATCCACATTATCTCAACTTCTTTCCCGGTCAGCGGGTCTTTATCCATCACCTTGCATGAAGTATTTCCGCCGCCATAATTGGTCAGGCGCAGGTCGGCCCCTAACAGGTTAGAACGGTATATTAACAATGCTACTTCATCACCGGCAAGTTCAGCCGCTTTAGCATCGTCCCATAAATAACTTACATGTTTAAATTGTGTTGTGCTAACAGACATACGATCGATTTTTAATACTTATTTTATTGAATTGCCGTAACCAACAATGATCACGGATATAATTATTGTTAAAATACCTGCCCAAACAGTTGCCTTCGCTTTTTTGCTTACGCCTTTCCATTCGTTGAGCAGGAGGCCCCAAATGTTGGCGATGAGTATAATAAAAGCCATGTGCAATATCCATGAGCTTGCGCCATTGCCCAGCTTGCTTTCACCCATCCCATAAAAAAAGAACTGCAGGAACCAGGTTGTACCCGCCAAAGCAGAAAAGATATAGTTCTTCAGCAGGGGAGTTTCAGAATTGGTATAATCTTTAAATGTTTTATTACGTGCATTTAGTATCATGCACCATACAAAGTTAGTGGTTAAACCACCCCAGAGTATAACCACATAGGAAACATTATTTTGGAAAAGAAAGTTTCCCTGTCCCGGGTGGGAAGCCTTCCAGATTTCATTGGCGACATCAGCCATCGGCTTACCTGCTTCGATACCGAAATTGAAGCAAGCACTCAGTACACCCGATACGATGGCGACAAAAAGCCCCAGGCCGAAGCGGTATTCTTTATTATCTTCTACATCAGCTTTGCCTGCTGCCAGCTCTTTTTCTTTCAAGGTGCCAGCCTTGCCGCAAATGATAATACCCACCACGCAAAGCGCTATACCCACCAAAACCATTTGTCCCCAATGTGCAGTAAGCAGCATTGAAATGGTGTCTTTTCCGCTTTCCGGGAAAAAGTTGTAATAGACGGAAGGAATAAGGGAACCGAATACTGCGCATAAGCCCAGAATTATTGTACTTCCGAGCGATACACCCAGGTATCTCACACCCAAACCATAAGTTAGACCGCCAATGCCCCAAAGCAAACCAAAAACGTATGTTATTATCAGGATATGGCCGCTGGTCGATTTTATGATCTCGGTAAAATTAGGGATGGTAAGCCATGCTGCCAAAGGAGGAACGATCAGCCAGGAAAATATCCCGCCGACGATCCAAAAACTTTCCCATGCCCAGCCCCGAACTTTTTTGAAGGGTATATAAAAGCTGCCTGAGGCAAAACCACCGATAAAGTGATAAATGATACCGAAAATTACCTGCATACTTAGGATTGGTTGTTAAATGGATAAAGACAAGATCATCGAATGTACAATTTTTAATTGTGCGATGACCTTGCCTTTACGTTTATTCATTAACGTATCGTTATTTTACGTTTACAGGAATTACAGTATCCAATGGAACCAGGCTGTTGAGATAAACTTCGATGTTGGTATATCCGCCGCCATTTTTTGCATACAATGATGCATCAGTAGCATTATGAGGGTTTAAATGATGTTTGATCTCATATTCATCAGGCATACCATCGTGGTCTGAGTCTTTGTATGGCGTGCCTTTATATTCAGGGTAACCACCTACCTGTGCAATGTCGGTTATGATACCTTTTTTGTAGGAATCATCTGGTAAACGGTGTTTTACCCACTGGCTGCCATTATGGTTATCGGTATTAGGCACATAGCTTATTATGCCAGTCTTTACTTCTTTAACAATCCTTTTGTCAACCGTATCTCTTTTTGGGAGGGTGCAGCCTACATTGGCCAGTACATAATCAAATGCCTGTTTAGCCGAGATCAGCGATATTTTAGCCATCGGGAATGGTTTATCTACACGGATGCTATCGGTATAACGTCCGGCATCAGGCATTTCACCGATCTGAATACCACCATCCCAGTTGTTTTTGGTCACTCTTTCATTACCTTCCATAATATTGCCGTTGGCATATACACGGCCAAACCATCCTTTAGTACCCGGAGACCTTCCGGCCTCTGGTTTCAGGATACGGTGACCTACCGGTTTGTCGATTGAAGTGATAGGACCTGGTTTGTAATAGTTATTGATGAAGTTAAACAGCGATCTGTTGTCACCACCATCGGCGCTGCGGTCCCACCAGTTGAAGATAACGTTATTGGCAAATCCAAAATCTCCAAACATACCTACAGATGGGTTACGGCTAATATTATCAGCCCATAGGTTACGCATAAATGTGCTGTTCAAGCCACCTAATGTACTGCCAAATGCATGGTTGTAAGTATCAAGTCCTTCTGCAAACATTGAGTTTTGGATTGTGATATTTACAGTAGGCATTTTTTCCTGTTTCGCACCTTTACGGTCATAAACGTGGCGGTACATTGACATTACCTCATCAAGTCCCCAACTGGCAGAAACGTGGTCGATCATGATATTACCAACGGGGTTACCACCAAAGGCATCGTCACGGCGTGTTACGTCGGTAGCACCCCTGCGGAAACGCAGAAAACGTACAACAACGTCATGTGTATCGATCCAAACAGATTCGCCGGCTATACAAATACCATTGCCAGGTGCACTTTGTCCTTCGATAGTAATATAAGGGGCCCTGATGTCGATAGGCTTTGATAACTTGATAATTCCGGAAACATTAAATACTACAATACGGGCACCGCCTTGTTCGCAGGCATCACGTAGTGTACCAGGACCGTAATCTGCAAGACTGGTTACTTCAATCACCCTGCCACCTCGGCCACCGAATGAATAGGCGCCGCCACCTTCAGCACCCGGAAATGCCGGGATCTTAGCTTGTGGCAGATCAGATGGTTTATCAGCCCATGGCACATAAGGTTTACCTTTGGCTTCTTCCTTTTTAATAATAGGTAAAGCTTTTTCCCATGCTGCGTCCGAGCGTTGTTTTTCTGCGGCCATTGCCGAGTCGCTCTTA
>JBQCEA010000198.1:0-3114 GCA_051960695.1 Mucilaginibacter sp.
GGCCAAAGCAATATCGGTTATGTCGTATTGAATGGCAGCCTTTTTCAACTTATTCAAAAGAATGGTGACAATGCGTTTCTCGACCGAGGCGCAAATATCATTGATATTGTCCTGGACAAAGTTTGGATTTGAGGCAACATTATCCCTGATGAAATAAAGGATAGCCGTTTTTAAGCCGCTAAAGCTGAAATCCAGTCCGGGTATTTGGGGCTCAGGGAACTGGTAAGCATCTGGGTTGCCCAAACGTGCGTTTTTATCGATAAGCGGCCCGCCAGGATAGGGTAATCCCAAAATTTTACTGGTTTTATCCAGTGCTTCGCCTGCAGCGTCATCATTGGTTTGTCCAACTACTTCCATATCAAAATAGTCTTTCACCATTACGATCTGGGTGTGCCCCCCTGAAACCGTCAAGCATAGGAAAGGGAATGAAGGCTTTGGATCATCAATAAAATGCGCCAGCACATGTGCCTGCATGTGGTTTATTTCTATAAGCGGAATATTTTTTGCCAGGGCAAAAGCTTTGGCAAAAGAAACACCGACAAGCAATGATCCTAAAAGGCCAGGGCCACGCGTAAAAGCAACCGCATCAATATCCTTTTTATCAATACCGGCTTTAAATATTGCCTGCTGTACAGCAGGAACAATATTTTGCTGGTGTACGCGCGAAGCCAATTCGGGCACTACACCGCCATAAGCTTCATGTATGGTTTGGTTAGCAATAACGTTGCTTAAAATTTTTCCGTCCGAACATATAGAGGCTGATGTTTCATCACAGGACGATTCTATTCCGAGTATTACAGGCACAATGCAAAAAACAAATCCAAAAATGTGAAAGTCAGTAAACTTTCGCGTCTAATTAAAGTCGAAAAAAAAGTTAATATGTTAAAAAACTAAAACAGATTATCCGTTTTTGAATTTTAACTTTGGGCTTTAATTTTTTCGGTACAAAGTTATTAAAAAACTACTTAAAATAGCGTTGGGGGTAGTGCTGGTTTTGTTATTGTTACTCAGCATTGTACTCTTGCTGTTTCAATACAAACCGGTACAAACCTGGGCAGCAAAAAAAGCTACCGCATACCTGTCTAAAAAGCTTCATACCAAAGTTGATATAAAAGGGCTATACATTAAGCCTTTTTCATCTGTCGTGCTCGATAGCTTTTATGTGCTCGATAAAAGCAAAGACACTCTTTTAAATACACCAAAGCTTGAGGTTGCCATCAATGGCTTTTCACTTCTCAATAGTTTTAAAGCCCGCAGGCTTGACCTTAGCCTGATACAATTGGATAATGGTTCCGTTTATCTGAAAAAACAAAAGGACGGGAAAAGCAACCTTGATTTTATCATCGACTATTTTAATAAGCCGGCTGAAGTTAAAAATGAAAAGCCGGGCAAACCATGGAAGATTGAGTTTGACAAGATAGTAGTTAACAACCTGCATTTCAGATATAAAAATCAAAAGGTTGATACTTTGATGAAGCAGGTAAACTTTGACGATGTTGATGTAAAAAACTTCAGTACGGTTATTGGCCATATGGATGTTACCCATCACCTTTTTAAAGGTGATATTCAAAAATTGACGCTAAAAGAAACCAAAAGCGGCTTCTATCTTAAGAATCTGAGCGGTAATGCCACGGTTGACAGCAACCAGATATTGGTGCAGAACATGCACATTCAAACCAATCATTCGGACCTGAAGAACTATTTCAGGATGAAATTCAAATCCTTCGATGATTTTGACCATATCGAGGATAGAGTTTACATGGATGGCGATTTTAAGAATTCGCAAATATCATCAAGCGACATTGCCTATTTTACTGATGGCTTGGAACACACCAAATTCGATCTGGGGTTAAACGGCCGGATAAAAGGTTATGTAAATAATCTGCGGGCCAAGGACCTGCTGATCACCGGAGGCCAGGCTACCTATGTGAAAGGTGATTTTAGTTTGAAAGGATTGCCCGACTGGGATAACACTTTCCTGGAACTGAACTTTGAACAGATCGCAACTAACAAAAGAGATCTTGATTATTTATATAGCAACTTTAGCGGTAAGGCCAATGCCAAACTGCCCGATGTGATAGCCAAATTCGGCAACATAAATTTCTCGGGCAGGTTTACCGGCTTGCAGAATGACTTTATTGCTTATGGCACGTTTAAAACCAAGCTTGGCCGTTTTGATCCGGATATCAACCTTAAGATCGACAAACATGGCCGTCCTTCTTATAGCGGTAAAATATCTACCTATAATTTTGATCTCGGTACATTGATAGATGCCAGCGATATAGGCCGCACTACTCTCACAGCTAATGTTATAGGTAGTGGCGATGACATAGCTAACATAACCGAAAAGGTAAATGCCAATATTGCATCAATCGGCTTAAAAGGGTACAACTACAATAACCTGGCATTGAATGGAACCTTTATTAAAAAGGTGGCCAACATCAACCTTAAGGTAAATGATAAGAATTTAAAGCTTGACGTTTCGGGTAGTGCAAACCTTAATCCTAAACTGCCTGCCTATAATTTCACTGCTGATATAACCAATGCACATTTGCATGAGTTAAAACTGCTTGATGACACCATAACTTTAACAACACATGTTGAAAGCAATTTTGCAGGCGACAATCTAAATAACACCGAAGGTAAATTAGCACTAACGTCTGTCACGCTTGTTGACCCAAGAAATAAATACAAGGTTGATTCGGTATACCTGGCGGCTAATGGTGTTGGTAAAGGCAGAGAAATATCACTGCAATCAGACATCGCCGACTTCAGCCTGAAAGGCAGCTATGACCTGAATACACTGCCTGATTATTTTAAAACGGTTGTGAAGAAGTACATTCCTTCCTTAAAGATGAATATAGGGAAGTCGAACCCGCAAAATTTTACCTTCAATCTGCATATCAAAAATATCGATCCGCTGCTTGCTGTTTTTGCACCAGACCTGCAAATACCCGACCAGGGAACTTTCGTGGGGCAATTTGATTCGGAAAAGCGGACGGCTACCATAAACGGGTTAGTTGGCACTATTAAATATGGCACAACTGTGTTTCATGATTTCATCATTGACGAGAGTACGAATGATGAATACATGGGCTTGAACATATCCTTAAG
>JBQCEA010000199.1:0-3630 GCA_051960695.1 Mucilaginibacter sp.
CGGCTATCATATCTGCCGCACGCGGGCCAATAATATGTACGCCTAATATCTCATCGGTAGTTGCATCGGCTAAAACTTTCACAAAGCCATCCATGTCGCCGCTGGCTACTGCCCTGCCGCTCGCCCGGAAAGGGAACGAACCTGCTTTGTATTTTACACCGGCTGCTTTTAATTGCTCTTCCGTTTGGCCTACAGCCGCAACTTCCGGCCAGGTATAAACCACCCCAGGAATGAGGTTATAATTGATATGTGGTTTTTGTCCTACTATAGTTTCGGCAACAAAAGTACCCTCGTCTTCGGCTTTGTGTGCCAGCATTGCACCGCGTATTACGTCGCCTATAGCATACACGCCTTTTACGCTGGTTTCCATATGCTCATCAACCGTAACTTTACGGCCGCGGTCTTCAACCTGCAGACCGATCTTATCCAGACCTAAACCATCGGTATAAGCTATACGGCCAACCGCAACCAGGCAGTAATCGCCTTTAAGCTCTTTCTTATCGCCATTAGGTGCATCAAAAGTTACAGTCACTTCATTACCTTTTACCGTTGCTCCGGTTACTTTATGACCGAGATAGAACTCCAGGCCCTGTTTTGACAGTACTTTCTGCAATTCCTTGCCCAAACCGCGGTCCATGGTTGGAATAATGGAATCCATAAATTCGATCACTGACACTTTAGCGCCAAGCCTTGAATAAACCGAACCCAGCTCCAAACCGATAACCCCGCCACCGATCAGTATCAGGTGTTTAGGTACTTCAGTCAGCGTTAAAGCCTCTGTTGAGGTGATGATACGCTTTTTATCTATCTGGATGAATGGCAGGCTTGATGGTTTTGAACCAGTAGCAATGATAATATTCTTGCCTGTTATTTCCTGCTCCGTGCCATCCGGTTTTTTAATAGTGATGGTATTCTTATCCTTGAACGAGCCTATGCCCTGGTAACCGTCGATCTTATTCTTTTTGAACAGGAAGCTGATACCGCCGGTATTTTTCGCTACTACTTCGGTTTTACGCTTCATCATTTGCGCCATATCCACCGACAAATTTTCCAGGTTAATACCGTGGGTTTTGAAGGCATGTGAGGCGTTATAGTAATGTTCAGATGAGTCGAGCAAAGCTTTTGATGGGATACAGCCTACATTAAGGCATGTACCTCCATAAGTAGCATATTTTTCGATACAAGCGGTTTTTAGTCCCAATTGGGCGCAACGGATAGCGGCTACATAACCACCAGGGCCTGAACCGATCACGATAACATCATATTGCATAGTAGTGTTTTAAGGAGCAGCAAAAGTAATGATTTTAGAGATTAGAGGTTAGTTAATCAGAGATTAGTTACATGGAGATTATAAATTGGGTTTTTACACACAACAAAACTTGGTTAAGGCGTAAATTCCCAAAAATCGCTTCTTCCGCTATCGCCGAAGCCCACATACGCCTTCCCGTTGATCACAAAAGACAAGCCATTATTCCTTGAACCGATATTGTTCATATCGCTATACTCATAATTAAATTGTTGCTCTACTGGTTGAAATTCCGCGCCACCCTCCTTGTACATAAAATAGCTGGTTTTACCGCTGCCGTAATAACCTTCGCCGATATAAGCTTCGCCGTTTATTGTAAAACTTACGGCGTTAAACCGCGGAGCGAATGGCCCGTCCTGGTTCTCATAGGTCTGGTGCGTAAACGAATCATCAACAGGGTTATAAGTGTAGGCCGGGTATCCGAAAGTGTAAGATACCGCACCTATTACATATAGAAAATTATCGGTTGCAAAACCAGAGGCATTGGCAACCCTGGTAATCACATTGATATTGTTTAATGTGTTAGTTACGGGGTCATATACTTTTGATACAGCGCCATTGTCGTAATAATAATTGTTGGGGTTCTGGAGTATATAGGCTTTATTATTCATAACAAATGCTTTACCAGGCCCCGTATTTCCCGGCCCTGGCTGCAGGATGTTCGACCAGCTATCTGCTACATCATCATATTTCCAGATACCGCCTTTAAAGTAGAGGTAAGCGATATTGTTTATCGTGAAAAACACATGCGGCACTTCCGAATTATTGACATAATGCGTAAGATCAAAAGTATTTTTCTTAGCCCACGAGTCGGATTTTACATTATATTCCCATAAAGTGCCGTCACTAAACATTACGTAGCCATTGCCGTTGACGGCGAAACCCGAAGGAGCGGGTGCAAAAATATTCAGAAGGCCAGGTGTAAAATTCTTTAATCTCCTCCAGCTACCCGGATAGGTGGTGAAATTAATGGTGGGTGCATATTGGTCCTGCCCATTTACAGTTATATATCCCCGGATTGCATAAGTTGTAGACGATTTCAGACTATCGATCGTCATTAAAAAGGCAGGAGCATTCTTACCCAGTGTATGTCCCAGACTTACTTTTTTAAAAGTCGCATCAGGTGAGGCACTTATAAGATAACCGTAATCTGTGATACTGGCGACGATCGCATCGTTGTATTTATTTGAAACGATCACTTGATTTTCGTACTGACTGGCAGTTGGTATAGTAACCGGCCAGCCTAATTTCAATGTATCCTGGAACGAAGCAAATGACGGCTGTATCGGCGATTTTTTACAGGAGTAAAACGCCAGACAAAAAACAATGATGATAAAGGCAAAGGTAAATTTAAACATATAGTCAAAAATAATGATTTAAAGTCAAACCATATTATTGTTTTTCAGCCGCTTACACCCATTGCATTTTAGCCAATACTAACCGGATTGTAACAGTAATATGCAAAAATCAACTTGTTACTGTTATAGTTGCTAAATTTAAACCATCGGATTATGTTCGCTTCATGAAAAAATTTCTTTCGCTTATCATAGCCATTGGCCTTCTGCATACCTGCCTTCATGCACAGTTGCTTGAAGAGAAAAACAAGTTTACCTATGGCGATACTTTACGCGGTATGCTGAGTCCGCTACGCGCCTGTTACGATATCAATTATTATCACCTCGATGTGAAATTTGATATCGATAAAAAGTTTATCAGCGGCAGCAACCTATTTAAGTTCACAGCTACGCAGGATTTCAAAAAGCTACAGTTTGATCTTTATGCGAACCTCAAGGTTGAAAAGGTTATTTATAAAGGCGAGGAATTGCCTTACAAACGCGAGTACAATGCTGTTTTTGTCACCTTTCCGAAAACTATCCGCAAAGGCGGTAAAGAAGAATTCACTGTATATTACTCAGGCAACCCAACCATCGCCAAAAATGCACCCTGGGATGGTGGCGTGGTTTACGCGAAGGACACAGTCAGCAACACACCCTGGGTAGCTACTGCCTGTGAAGGCGCTGGTGCCAGCATTTGGTGGCCTAATAAAGATCACTTAAGCGATGAGGTTGATAGTATGCTCATCAGTATCAGCGTGCCAAAAGGACTGAAAGATGTATCGAATGGCCGCTTGCGCAAAGTGACGGACCTGGGCGATGGCTATACCCGTTTTGATTGGTTTGTAGCAAATCCCATCAACAATTACGATGTGGCAGCCAATATCGCTGATTATACTGAATTTACTGATACCTACAACGGCGAGAAAGGTAAACTCGACCTGGACTATTGGGTATTGCCATCTGATCTGGAAAAAGCCAAAAAACAAT
>JBQCEA010000200.1:0-6787 GCA_051960695.1 Mucilaginibacter sp.
AGTAGATGTATTGTATAAATTCCCGGTGAATCATCCTAAAAGAGCCGAATTGCTGGCAATCTTAAACCGGTTGGCTACTGCTGTTACCAAATACCAGGACGCTAAAACGGGCTTGTGGTATCAGATCATGAATAAGTCTTCGGAGCAAGGTAACTATCCGGAGGCATCAGCTTCGTGCATGTTTGTTTATGCATTGGCAAAGGGTGCACGAGAGGCCTATTTACCTGCTCGTTACATCGCTGTGGCCAAAAAAGGATATAAAGGCATAGTAAAGCGATTTATTGAAACCGATGCCAATGGCGAGGTAAACCTGAATGGAACCGTTAGCGTTGGCGGCCTGGGTGGAAAACCCTACCGTGATGGCAGCGACAAATACTACCTGAGCGAAAAGGTTGTTAAAAACGACCCTAAAGGCGTAGGTGCTTTTATACAGGCAAGCGTTGAAATAGAGCGTTTGGAACACTTATCAGCAGGAAAAGGCAAAACTGTATTGCTTGACAGCTACTTTAACAATGAGCACCGTAAGGACATAACTGGTCATATTTTCCCGTTTCATTATAAATGGGAAGAAACTACATCCGATGGCTTCTCGTTGTTAGGGCATATTTTTAACAACTACGGTGTTAAAACAGAAACGCTTTACGAAGGTCCGACCGCTCAAAACTTAAAGAAGGCCAACATTTACATTATTGTTGACCCGGATATTCCGAAAGAAAATCCTGATGCTAAATACATTGAAGCACCGCATATTAAAGCAATAACGGATTGGGTAAAAAATGGCGGCGTACTGGTTGTGCTGAATAATGATACCGGTAATGCTGAGTTTAAACATCTGAATATCCTTATGGCAAAATTCGGGATGCGTTTTAATGAAGACAGCCGCAACCGCGTAAAAGGGCTGAATTTTCAGCAAGGTGCTATTAATATTCCGCCCGGAAACGAGATATTTAAAACAGCAAAAAAGGTTTATATCAAAGAGTTGAGCACGCTTAACGTTACGCCTCCGGCACATTCAGCACTAACGGATAAAGGCGACGTGATAGTTGCAGTGGCAAAATATGGCAAAGGAACTGTTTTCGCCGTTGGCGACCCTTGGTTTTACAACGAATACACAGACGGGCGCAAACTGACACCAGATTTCGACAACTTTAAGGCGGCCAACGACTTTGTGAAATGGCTTGTTATGCAAATACCTTCCAAATAATTGGCATGAAAATTCTGTGCAAGCAAAGTAAACTAATGCTGATATGCTTGTTATTATCAGGCATATCAGCTGTTAAAAGCTATGCACAGGACAATCAGCTCAAAAATTATGACGTGGTTTGGAACAGCCAGAGCAAAAACTCGGGCGAATCCCTGCCATGCGGCGGCGGCGATATCGGCTTAAATGTATGGGTTGAGAATGGCGACTTATATTTTTACATTTCAAGAAGCGGAACCTTTGATGAGAACAACACTTTCCTTAAACTGGGGCGTGTTAAAGTAAAGCTCTCCCCCAATCCTTTTACTAATACCAATTTTAGTCAGCGGTTATCACTTGCGGATGGCTCGGTGATCATAAACGGCAGCAATGGTAATTTGCACACACAAGTAAAGCTTTGGGTTGATGTATATCGTCCTGTTGTTCATATTGAGGTTAACAGCAATAAGCCTGTAAAAACGGAAGCAGATTACGAAAGCTGGCGTTATCGCGACCGGGATGTACATCGCGGCAGGGAAAACAACCAGGACTCATGGAAATGGGCAAATGATGTAAAAATAAAAACGCTGAAGGATAGCATCCGGTTCGACAATGATGGTGTTGAATTCTATCATCGCAATATCGATACTTCTGTTTTTGATGCCACTGTACGCCAGCAGGGCCTGGAATCGGTGAAATCGCAAATGTTCGATCCGCTTTATCATCTTGCTTTTGGTGGTATGATGAAAGGCGACGGTATGCAACCCGCTGGTTTTTATGAAGGACAATACCTTAACACTGATTTTAAGGGTTGGAGGCTGGCGAGTCGTCATGCTAAAACTCATCAGGGCTTTGAAATATATCTTAATACCAGCTATGTAAACTCTGCGCAGGAATGGGAACATAACCTGCACACGGCAATTAAAGATGCTGCTGCCCATCAAAAATCAGCCTGGACAAACACGCAAGCATGGTGGAAACAATTCTGGGACCGGAGCTTTGTTTTTATTAATTCCGATAAGATCGACCCGAAAAATTCCGAATGGCAGGTTGGACGCAATTACCAGCTATTCAGGTATATGTTGGGGTGCAATGCTTTTGGCACTTATCCTACCAAATTCAATGGCGGGTTATTTACTTATGATCCGGTTCTAACAGATACAGCCTACAAATTCACGCCTGATTTCAGGAATTGGGGTGGTGGTTTAATGACTGCGCAAAACCAACGGTTGGTTTATTGGCCAATGCTCAAAAGCGGCGACTTCGACCTAATGAAGCCCGAGTTCGAGTTCTATCTGCGGTCATTGCATAATGCTGAATTACGTACAAAGGTTTATTGGGGACACAATGGGGCGTGTTTTACGGAACAGTTGGAAAATTTCGGTCTGCCTAACAGGGCTGAATACGGTTTAAAACGACCCGCTAGTTTCGATAAGGGTGTAGAATACAATGCCTGGCTGGAATATGAGTGGGACACTGTGATGGAGTTTTGTATGATGATGCTGGATAATGAGCGTTATACAGGTAAAAACATCGATCAATATATTCCATTCATTGAAAGCTGCCTGACGTTCTTTAATGAACATTACCAATACCTGGCACACAGGCGTGGCGCTAAAACATTTGACGGTGAAGGGCATCTTATACTCTATCCGGGTTCGGCCGGAGAAACGTTTAAAATGGCTTACAATTCCACCTCAACCATATCTGCATTAAGATCGGTGCTTACACGCTTGTTGCAATTGCCTTCGGGTCTTGACCAGCAAAAACGTGCATATTTTGAAACCATGCTTAAGCGCATTCCTCCTATCAGTTTCAGGGAATTTAACGGTCATAAAACTATTGCCCCTGCACAGGTATGGGAACGGGTAAACAACGTGGAGAGTATGCAGTTATACCCCGTATTTCCATGGGGAATATACGGCATTGGTAAACCCGATCTGGATGTTGCCATCAATACCTGGAAATACGATACGCTGGCAACTAAATTCAGAAGCGGTGTGGGCTGGAAACAGGATAACATATTTGCCGCAGGAATGGGATTGACCAAAGAAGCTGCTGAGCTTACTTTGTTCAAGCTTAAGGATTCGCACAGGCGCTTTCCGGCATTTTGGGGACCCGGGTTTGACTGGACACCCGACCATAACTGGGGCGGTTCGGGCATGATCGGGTTACAGGAAATGCTGATGCAGGTTGATGATAAAAAGATCTACCTTTTCCCGGCATGGCCCAAAAACTGGGACGTGCATTTTAAGCTGCATGCACCTTACAACACCACAGTAGAAGCTACCGTAAAAAATGGCAAGGTGGAATCAATAACTGTGCTGCCAAAAGAACGGGCAAAAGATGTGATCAATATGTATTGACCTTTATCTGTTAACCGGCATCCAGGTTTCCAACTCGCCCTTACCCCTGTTATCCCAGGCAAAATAAGGTATCAATTGAATGCTGACCTTTTGTGGTTCTTTTGCTGAAATACTCCTGTAAAGATTGTTTTTCCAGTCTCTTTGCTCAAAATTTGCAGTGCCTGTCAATGCAACTATATGCGTATTATCGATCACGATATTTTGAGAAGTTAAGGTGTTTTTAGCTGATAACGATACGCCAAAAACTCCTTTCCCTACTGGCATACCTGCTGATTCTAAGCAATAAACAATTGGTCCGCGTTTGACAGCTACCTGGTTACGGGTTTCTTCAACCAGCGGATTAGCTTCCATCATTTTTACCGGCATCGGTAATGATAATTCTATCTTGTCGCCTTTATGCCAGTGACGGTTCACTTCAGCATACTGGCCTGGGATTAAACTGATACCTGCGTCTTTACCATTTACGGCTAATCTCGCACCTTCTTTACACCATCCGGGTATGCGAAGAAACATAGAAAACGGTTTTGACGGCGCTTCATTTACCGTAACATTGATCTTTCCATTCCATGGGTAATCAGTTTGCTGTGATAGTTTGATGTTTGAACCGTCAATCAGCTTTGTTGAAAGGTCATTACCGCCATACAAATTAAACCACAGTCCTTTAGCAGAAACATTATAAGCATAATCCCCGATCTCGGCTATGGTGCGGATAACATTCGGCGGACAACAATCTGAATAACCGATATAATTTACTCTATCTCTCGACCAACGCTGATGAAAAGGCAGATCGTTTGAAACGCTAAGCGGGTTTGTGTAAAAGAACTTTTTCCCGTTCAGGCTGATGCCGGATAACATACCGTTGTACAAGGTCAGTTCCATAACATCGGCGTATTTGGCATCGCCTGTTATTTGCAGCATCCTCCAGTTCCAAAGCACATTGCCAACGCTTGCGCAGGTTTCGTTATGAGCGGTTAAATTAGGCAACTGGTAATCGCGTCCATAAGCCTGGTGTACTTCCTGAACATCTTTCAGTAAGTACGATGTACCATCCGGCGAAACGCCGTCATACAACGCACCGCAGCCTCCGGTGATACACATTTTCCGGTCAACTACATCATTCCAGATCAAATTGAGCGCATGGGTTAAAGTGGTATCGCCAGTTTCCATATAGATATCGGCAGCACCTGCATATAAATAATTGGCCCTCACTGCATGTCCTGTGGCTTGTGTTTGCTCGCGGAACGGGATCCTGTCCTGGTTATCATCGGTGCCATCTTTCATTAAACCACGTATGTTGATCAGGTTTTCAGCTAACTCCAAATAGCGCGGATCATGTGTAGTGCGGTACATCTCCACCACGCCCATATAATGCGACGGGCAAATAGCATTCCGTGCCAATTCTGGCGAAGCGGTTTTATAAAAGCGGTATAAATAGTCGGTTGCTTTTATGGCGATATTTAAGAAATTCTTTTTCCCAGTGGCACGATAATGCACACAGGCAGCCGTCATCAAATGCCCAAGATTGTATGTTTCAAAGTTCAACCTGTCTTCAAATGCTTTAGATGAGTTGGGATGATTCCGTTCGTCTATCAGCGTTGGCGTATGAATATAACCGTCAGCACGCTGCGCCTTGGCAAATAAAGCAATGGTTTTATCCATCAGTGTATCCAGTTTAGGATCTTTATCTACTGCATACATAGCAGCCACAGCCTCGAACAGTTTATAAAAATCACCATCCTGAAACGGCGGTCCTACATGCGAGCCTGTATCTAACCCGGCAGCTATCTCAAAATTTTGAATAGCATGACCCATCTTAGGATCTGAATAGATCTTCCACAGGTTAGGTATCATTGAATCCCGGCATACCCTGAACCTGTCGGCCCAAAAGCCTTTTGTCCAGGTTACATCGCCCATATCAATGCTCTTTAGTTTGGCATGATTGGAATCCGAGGTATTTACGAGGGCCTTGTTTTGCGCATTCGAGCTTTCACAGCTTAAAATTACCGCTAAAAAAAACGCTGCTATCTTCAGCACATTTCTTGTCATAGCTTTTTAGTAGTTGAGTTTAACAATTTTAACAGGGCCTAATAAACCGGCCGGCAAAAGCGGTTTGCCTTCCAGGCGATAAGCTGCGTTTGTCCAGGTGATGGGTTTCACACCGGGTATGGCATGATCGCCGATTATGCGGTTAGCCCACGTATTACTTACTTCTATCCTGATCTCGTTTTTGCCCTGTTTTAAGGCTTTACCAATGTTTACGCGGTATGGATAGGTCCACGCTGTTCCACAATGAACGCCATTTACATACACATCAGCCAGGTCGTATACCTTACACAGATCAAGCCATACTTGTCCATTCCTGCTTTTAGAAGACCAATTAAATGATTGGCTATAGTTAGCAGTACCTGAATAATATTTGATGCCATTTTCCGCATTTTGGCTCCAATCTTCCAACCCGGTAAAATGTACCGCTTTCTCAGGGCCACCGAAGGCGGTGTCAAATTTCACTGTCCAATCCTCCTTAAGCGTTTGTACAGGCGTAATAACTGCCCAGTTTTGATGCTTTGTGACTTTTTTGGAGACAACCGGCTTTTGTAGAACTACAAAAACAGATCCGTTGGCATCAAGTTTCAAGGGCAATACTGTCCGGCCTTTTTCTATTTTCCAATTACCTGCCGTTCTCATTTCGCCTGTCAAAGCGTTCCATAATTCCGGTATGCGGCCTGATGTACGCAGGGACAGGGTAAAACCTCTTTCTTTTGGCTCTTGATTAGCAATGAAATAAATATCAAACCCTTTGCCCCTACGATGGTTCCACGCAATGTCTTTTACATAATTACCCGACTGATCAGTAACAATAATATCTTTGGCTATACCGAGAGATTTGAGATCACTTTTCTCATAAGCACCTATCAATACACGGGAATGAGCTGAGTTTAATAGTTCAGTCGAGATTTGCTTAACCTCGTTATCCCCCTTCAATCCGGGAGCTTCATCAGGTTTGCTATTGACGATGATCGTAGTACCATCCTTAACTAACTGCTGTAATTTTTGGATAGCTTGCGGCGACATCAGGTTACTATCCGGCGACATACGCCGTGCGCCCGGAATAACCAGCACACCATAACTCGCTCCACCCGGTAATACTATTCGGCCATCCTTAACGGTGGCTAACCTTAGCAGCGCATCCAGGTTAATGGAATCATAAGCGTACCCATGTAACGGATCGACCCATTGATCG
>JBQCEA010000201.1:0-5149 GCA_051960695.1 Mucilaginibacter sp.
CCGACCAGCGTATGCCCGGCATGACAGGGATCGAATTTCTTGAATCGATATTAGAAATTTACCCCGATACGATAAGGATATTACTGACAGGCTTCTCGGATATGAACGCTGTTATGGATGCCATTAACCGCGGGCAGGTATACAAATACCTGGTTAAGCCCTGGCAAAACGAAGAATTGAAATTATATATCCAAAACGCTTTGGAGATATACCATCTGCGAAAAGAAAACAAAGAATTGGCCTATAAATTGCACCTGGCTAACCAGGAACTGGATATGCTTAACAGGTTAAAGATCAGAAGTTAGCTGTGGGCGAACTTAATTAACTTTATCTAAACTTCTTTAAGCGCTGTATTATAGATAAATATAGTGTAGTTGACTATAGCGCAATAATATTTTGATTAGGGTAAATGGCATAAATACGCAATTAAATCACTATATTTTCACCCCCAAACATCATTGCACATACTGCAAGGGGCCTTATGAGATAGCATGAAGCGAATTTTACTTACATTACTTTCTTTTACAGCCACATTGCCTTTAGCTATCGCACAGCAAAAGCCGCAGTATACGCAGTATGTTTTCAATAATATGCTGATCAATCCTGCGGTTACGGGTATAGAAAACTATGTAGATATTAAAACGGGTTATCGCAGCCAATGGACGGGGTTGCAGGGTGCGCCTGTTACCAGCTATATTACCGGGAGCATACCTTTTGGGTCTGATTTTGTGCAGGGTGATGCGGCATCTATGTCGGGCGGCAATGAGGCGAACCCTTATAGTCGTTTGTTTACCCAAAATTATGAGGCAGCAGCTCCGCACCATGGCATTGGTTTTATGGTAGTATCTGACCAGGCAGGGCCTATAAATACCAGCAGTTTTGATCTTACTTATGCATACCACTTAGGCTTATCCAGAAATTTTAACCTGGCATTAGGTGTTCAGGCGGGGTTTAATCACGTCAGTCTTAATACTTCAATGATCAACCTGGAAACCCCGCTTGATCCCGCCATTGCAAATGGTAACCTTAGCCAATGGAAACCCGACCTCGGTGTGGGGATATGGGGATATTCTTCCAACTATTATTTTGGTATTTCCACGTTGCAGTTATTAACCCAGAACTTATATTTCAGCACTAACAATAACAATTCATATCGCCAAAATAAAACCGTTCCGCAGTACATGGTTACTGGCGGCGTAAAAATATTTTTGAGTGACGACATGACTTTGATGCCATCGGCTTTAGTCAAATTTATTAGTCCGTTGCCGGTTACTTATGATATTAATATGAAACTTGCCTTTCGCAATAGGTTCTGGATAGGCGGCGCTTACCGTAATGGCGATGCAATTGCCGGAATGTTCGGCCTGAATATAAGCTCACTGATCAATATTGGTTATTCTTATGACTATACCACCTCAGCACTGAGGACGGTAAGTAATGGTACGCACGAGATCGTGATCGGCTTAATGCTAAACAACAGGGATCACCTGCTTTCGCCGGCGCATTCATTCTGATTTTTAGTCCGTAAGTCGGGAAGTCCGTAAGTCCGGAAGAATAAAAACGAATCAGTCTTTAATTATCTTTAACGAAGCGGACGGAGCCACGTTGGTCGCTCGTAGCATCACCGAAGTCTTCGCCTGCTGAGTATTGAGGGCTTACATTGGAAGACTGTAAACTGATCCATACGATACCCGGGCCGTACGAGTCACCGGAAGGATAAACTGAAGATGTAACGAACATGGCCATCTGTCCCCGGTCCATAAATAGTGCTGATCCATCCCGGCTTGTGAAGTACCCAGCCGGATAGGCGTTGAAGCCGCTTGTATTGGTGCCCGAACCGTTGGTCCAGTTGCTCGTCGACATAAGAATTTGTGGTGTGGACTGGTCGTTATTATAGTAATGCCCTTCCGCATCACCCACCTCCAATGCAAACTGGAGCAACGTATTATAGTCTGCCTGGCTTGGAAGCCGCCATCCCTTTGGCAGCACAATCGCTTTGGCCTCTGCCTGGGTATATAATTTACCGTTCAGCGTGTCATCAGGAAGTGTATCAAAATTCCAGCCGCCTGCGCCATTATAGTTCCGGCTCGTCCATGTTTTGCCTGCGATACTTACAGTAGGATATAATACGCCGTTAATTTTAATCGTATTGGGCGGATCACTTTCAGATGCTTCCTGCTTTTTTGCACAGCTTCCCAGGATCATCGTAATTGCAGCGAGTAAGGCAAGGTATTTTTTCATTTGTAAATAAAGATAATGAAATGTTTGCAGCAAATTAAGTTAGCGCGAAAGTCCGCTTAGTCGGAAAGTCAGAAAGATCTATTTTGGTTTGCTATGTAAAGAACCTAAGCTAATATTCTTTCAGACTTACGGACTTTCCCAACTTTCGGACTCATTACAATTACAATTCTTTTCGTAACCGTGCTACCGGAATGTTCATTTGTTCGCGGTATTTAGCTACCGTTCTGCGGGCAATGTTGTAACCTTTTTCCTTCAATATTTCGGTGAGCTTTTCGTCGGCAAGCGGATGACGTTTATCTTCTGCACCAATATTCTCTTCCAGTATTTTCTTTACTTCTTTGTTTGATACTTCTTCGCCGCTTTCAGTTTGGATAGCTTCAGAGAAGAAAGATTTAAGCAGGTAAGTCCCATGCTCTGTCTGGACATATTTTGAATTGGCCACACGTGATACCGTTGAAATATCCATTCCGATCTTGTCGGCGATATCTTTCAATATCATCGGTTTCAGGTTTTTATCATCCCCGGATAAGAAAAACTCATATTGATATTGCATAATGGCGTTCATGGTTTTAAGCAACGTTTGCTGCCGCTGCTTGATAGCATCGATAAACCATTTTGCCGAATCGAGTTTTTGCTTTACGAACTGTACAGCTTCCTTAAGCTTTTTATCTTTTTGCGAAGCCTTATCGTAATGTTCAAACATTTCCTGGTACGAGCGGCTAACGCGTAATTCAGGTGCGTTTTTTGAATTCAGGGTGAGCACCAGCGTACCATCGTTATTGGTAATATGGAAATCGGGGATAACCTGTAATTGCTTGGTGTTTACCTCGCCCGAATCACCCGGCTTAGGGTTGAGCTTTAAAATTTCATTTATTACACCACGCAGTTCATGCGACGACATATTCAATGACTTCTCCAGCTTATCGTAATGTTTACGGGTAAACTCTTCCAGGTAGTTCTCAACAACCAGTATCGCTTTTTTAATGATGGGATCGGTAATATCTGTCTTTTTCAGCTGTATAAGCAGGCATTCCTGCAAACTGCGTGCGCCTACGCCCGGCGGATCAAAGGTTTGGATAACCTTCAGCATTTCCTCAACCTCATCGTACTCGGCAAAAATATTTTGCGAAAATGCGAGGTCGTCTGTTAATGAAGTGATCGATCTGCGTAAGTAACCATCGTCATCCAGACTGCCTATAATTTGCTGGCCTATACGGAAATCTTTATCAGAAAGCGGAAGAAGATCAAGCTGTGCCTGTAAATTCTCGAAAAACGAGCTTTGCACAGCTATCGGTATTTCTTTACGGTCATCATCATCGTCTCCGTTTTGATCATAACGTGAGCCATATTCGTTTACATTATCTTCCTGCAAATAATCTTCGATATTGAACTCATCCGAGCCGCCTTCCTCATCTTCTCCGTTATAAACCTCATCTTCGGGGTCGCGGTCGGGGTATTGTTCTTCAGGCTCGTTCAGGTTGGTCAGGCTCAGATCTTCAAGTGCAGGATTTTCTTCAAGCTCTTCCTTTATACGTGTGTCTAACGACACGGTGGGCACCTGCAGCAATTTGATAAATTGTATTTGCTGCGGCGAAAGCTTTTGTAAAAGTTTCTGTTGAAGATTCTGTTTTAACATAAATAAGATAGGTCACAAAAGTACATCAATTAAACCTAAACTAAAAATTAGCGGTTGTATGATCAATGACAACAGTTAAACGGAAAACAAAATTAAGTGTTTAATAAATGAGCAATTATTATTTTCGGTTATCGGAATTTTTGTACATTTAATAAACTAACAACAGTAATTCATTAACCCCTACAGTCTGAATTTATGTCTATCACGAAAGAATTTAAGGAATTTGCCATGCGGGGCAATGTGGTTGACCTCGCAGTCGGCGTTATCATCGGTGCAGCTTTTGGAAAGATCGTAACCTCCTTGGTAAACGATATCATCATGCCGCCTATAGGTTATCTTACCGGTGGTATCGATTTCAAGAATTTAAAGGTACTGATCAAACAGGGCGATCCTACCAAGAAGATCGCTGATGTTACCATCAATTATGGCAA
Organism: Mucilaginibacter sp.; assembly: GCA_051960695.1. Classification (GTDB taxonomy): domain Bacteria; phylum Bacteroidota; class Bacteroidia; order Sphingobacteriales; family Sphingobacteriaceae; genus Mucilaginibacter. The sequence continues at coordinate 4,309 of JBQCEA010000201.1, forward strand.
TTTTGTTAACACAATAATTGAGTTCCTGATCATTGCTTTCTGTATTTTCATGATGGTGAAAGTTATCAATTCATTAAAGAAGCCTGAACCGGAGCCAGCACCGGCACCTGAACCAGAACCAACAAAAGAAGAGGTTTTGCTTACCCAGATCAGGGATATACTGGCAAAAGGTAAGTAGTTTAATATGTTCTGGGCAGTTTAGGATCGGTAAGGATGATATAATCATTATCCTTACTGAATTTTGACCAGTCCGGATTTTCAAAATTTTCGCCCGCAAAACAGGCTATATTGATGATACTTGCTTTGCGGTCGTATTTTTTTAACTGCGCCGCAGCACCCAGCTTTTCTTCACTGTGGAAGCCGCCGTTTATTTGTAATATCTTATAGTCACGGTGCTTCTTTAAAAAGTGGGCTATCGACCATCCCATTGTTGCATCCCACAGATTTTGTGCCTGGTACATCTGCATGCCACCCATCGGAGTGTGACCACCCATTACGTCTAAAAACCTTTGATAATAAGCGCCCGTCGCGGTGTCAACAGGCAAGGAGGAAGCCATGCTTTTGCTGTTGCATTCAGTTTGTCCAGGCTGCTTAATCCCAGGCGGTTAACCATGTTTACATAGCGTGCCGGTGCATTAGCCGCCACAACCGGTATATGATCTGTTTTAGCCAGCTCGATCAATGGGCGATAATCCTTGTAATTTTGCCATGCCCGTGCCTCAGTAATCAAATTCTTTTCGCGGATGAAGCCTCCCAAATATTCATTCAATACTTCCTGGCAATCAGTCTCGAACATTTCCATTGTTAAAGTTGTCTTACCCGGGTACTTTTCATTGATCTT
>JBQCEA010000202.1:0-5130 GCA_051960695.1 Mucilaginibacter sp.
ATATGGGTGTATTCATTGGTCCTGGACGTGGCTCGGCGGCGGGTTCCGTAGTGGCTTACTGTATCGGTATTACTAATATCGACCCTATAAAATATAACCTGCTTTTCGAAAGGTTCCTGAACCCCGACCGTAAGTCGATGCCCGATATTGATACCGACTTTGACGACTCGGGCAGGCAGCGGGTAATAGACTATGTAGTTGATAAATATGGCAAGAACCAGGTAGCACAAATTATTACTTATGGTTCAATGGCCGCACGTACCAGCATACAGGATGTGGGCCGTGTTCTGGATATGCCGCTTTCTGACGTGAACAGCCTGAAAAAGCTGGTTCCCGAAACTTTGGGTATTACGCTGCGCGGCGCTATAGACCAGGTGCCCGAGCTGAAAGATATATATAATAATGGTACCGATCTGAGGGCTACAGTTTTACGTGAAGCGGAAAAACTGGAGGGGTCGGTACGGAACACCGGTGTACATGCGGCGGGTATTATTATTGCCCCTGACGACCTGACCAATATTGTACCGGTAGCAACAGCCAAAGACTCTGATCTTTTGGTTACCCAATTTGATGGCCGTGTAATAGAAGACGCAGGGGTAATCAAGATGGACTTCCTCGGTCTGAAAACTTTGACAATCATCAAGGATGCCCTGCGGCTGATCAAGCAAAATCATGACGTTGATATCGAGATAGACAATATTTCGCTTGAGGACGAGAAAACGTTCGAGCTTTATCAAAAAGGAGATACCAACGGTACGTTCCAGTTTGAAAGTGACGGTATGCAAATGTACCTGCGCGAACTGAAACCGGATAAGTTCGAGGACCTCATCGCTATGAACGCCCTTTACCGTCCGGGGCCAATAGAGTACATTCCGAACTTTATTAAACGTAAACATGGTTTAGAGCCTATTACGTTTGACCTGGACGACATGGAGGAATACCTGGGCGAAACCTATGGTATTACCGTTTACCAGGAACAGGTGATGCTTTTATCTCAAAAACTGGCAGGTTTTAGTAAGGGAGATGCCGACGTGCTGCGTAAAGCAATGGGTAAAAAGCAAATCGAAGTTCTGAATAAAATGGAGGCGCAGTTTATGGAAGGGGCCATGGCTAAAGGCCATCCGAAAGATAAACTGACCAAGATATGGACCGACTGGAAAGCCTTTGCACAGTATGCATTCAATAAGTCGCACTCAACCTGCTATGCTTTCGTTGCTTATCAAACTGCTTACCTAAAGGCTCATTACCCGCCTGAATATATGGCTGCGGTATTGAATAACCAGAACAGCATTGAGAAGATTTCATTCTTCATGGAAGAATGCCGTAAGATGGGTGTGCCTGTGCTTGGCCCCGATATTAATGAATCTGACATGGCCTTTGCTGTAAATAAAAAGGGCGAGGTGCGTTTTGGCTTAACCGGTGTAAAGGGGGTAGGTGAGAAGGCCATAGAAAGTATTATTGATGAGCGTATTGCTAATGGCCCTTATGAAACCATATATGATTTTGCGCGCCGCTCAAACGTGCGTGCAGTAAACAAAAAATCGTATGAGAACCTGGTTTATAGCGGTGCTTTCGATAATTTCAAGATAAACCGATCGCAATTCTTTGCTAAAACGGAAAACGGTATACTTTCAGGAGTTGAGCGTCTCATTAAATATGCTAACGATTTCCAGAATACACAAAGCAGTACCCAGTCATCACTTTTTGGAGGTTCGGTAGCGTCTTATATTCCTGAACCACCAATGCCGGAAGCTGAAGAGTTCCCGCTGATCGAAAAGCTGAAGTATGAGAAAGACGTGATCGGTATTTACCTGACCGGCCACCCGCTGGATAACTATAAGCTGGAACTGAGCAGGTATTGCAATGCAACCGTGTCTGACCTGAGCACGATGAAAAAGGCGCGTTCAGGCGAAGGCGGTGAAGAAATAAAAGCGGCTTTTGCAGAATTAAGGAAAAAGGGTGAGCTATGTGTAGGTGGCCTGGTGTCCAGCGTTCAGCATAAAATGACCAAAACAGGAAAGCCATTTGGTACGTTTATTCTGGAAGATTATAACGACTCGTACGAGTTTGCTTTATTCGGCGATGATTATATTAAATTCCGGAACTTGCTGGTTGATGGTTACTTTTTGCAATTGAGGGGTACTATAGAAGAGAAATTCAGGCAGAAGGACAATTGGGACCTGCGGATTGCCACAATGGGACTTTTAACCGAAGTACGGGATAAATTAGCCAAATCCATAACGGTTTGCCTTGAGCTAAATTCTCTTAATAGTAGCCTGATGGATGACCTGCAACAACTTGTGGATGCCAATAACCAAAAATACCCGGTGAAGAACTGCACCCTGCGTTTTATGGTTAAGGATGTGGAAGATTCATTGCTGATCGAACTGCCATCCAAAACGCTAAAAGTTAATCCAAGCGATGAATTGATGGAAGAGATACATAACCTCACTCATGTGCAGCCCGTGCTGAATTGATCATCGCATGTTTTTTATTTGGCAATATAATTCGTATTTTTTCAAGCTTGGCATAACATTAAATAAATCAATTGCCTAATGTTAATATCCCGCCGCTGTTAATAAGTAATTTTTCGCTCAATAGAATAAAACCCTACTTTTATTGTCACCCAAAAGTTAAGCTGAGGGTTTAGGATAATTGCATTGTCAGAATGTCAGGTCTGCTGTTGTGGCAAGCAATTTGAATAGTATATATTTGATAACTGAAATTTAAAATTAAGAGATATGGCTTTAGAAATAACTGATGCAAACTTTGAGGAGTTGGTCCTTAAATCAGATAAACCGGTTTTAGTTGACTTTTGGGCAGAATGGTGCGGCCCATGCCGTATGGTTGGTCCGGTAGTTGAAGAAATTGCTAAAGAATACAGCGGTAAAGCTGTTGTTGGCAAAGTAAACGTGGATAACAATCCCGGTATATCGATGAAGTTTGGCATCCGCAACATCCCGGCTTTATTATATTTCAATAAAGGCGAGATCGTTGACAAACAAATAGGCGCTGTGCCAAAATCTATCCTGGCCGGAAAATTGGACAAACAGTTAGCATAAAAAATACATTATAAATAATAGTGGAAGCCGGTTGCTGTAAAGCAGTCGGCTTTTGTTATTTATTTTATGTCATTTCGACGAGGAACGAGGAGAGATCTTATACGCCATGCTTTGTTACTCGTATAAGATTTCTCCTCACGCCAATGCTCACTTCATTTTAATTCGTCGAAATGACAATAGCTTTTTTGTTTCTTGTACGAAATACAAATAACCTTCGAGCGTTTTTATTTGCATACTAATACCAGTTACTTTACATTAGTAACAGATGCCCAAATTAAGCGAGGAACAACACATACGTCAATTAGCCGATATTGAACTGCTGGCCCGGCAGGTAGTTGAAGGCTTTATCACCGGCCTGCATCAAAGTCCCTTTCATGGTTTCTCAGTTGAGTTTGCTGAACACCGTTTATACAACAATGGTGAATCGGTAAAGAACATCGACTGGAAGCTTTTCGCACGTACAGATAAGTTATTCATCAAGCAGTTTGAGGAAGAAACAAACCTGCGTTGTTATTTGCTGCTGGACACCTCATCTTCCATGAATTTTCCAGATAAAGGCATCAATAAACTACAGTTCTCGGTTTATGCAGTGGCTTCGCTGATGTATTTATTTAAAAGGCAAAGGGATGCTTTTGGGCTGGGGCTTTTTTCGGATAAGCTCAATTGGATAAGCCAGGCGCGCTCTACGTCTGCACATCTTTTTCACTTATATTCTCAGCTTGAAAAAGCCTATGATAGTCCTAAATCAAACGCAACCACGAATATTACCGATGTTCTGCATCATATAGCTGAGGAGATCCATAAGCGCTCGATGATCGTCATTTTTAGCGATATGCTCGAAAATCAGTATAATGATGAAAAATTGAGTTCCTTGTTCGCGGCTATCCAACACTTAAAATACAACAAGCACGAGGTGATCATTTTCAATGTGAACGACCGCAAAAAGGAGCTTGAATTTGATTTCGATAATCGCCCGCATCATTTTATAGATATAGAAAGCGGCGAAGAATTAAAAGTGCATCCTCATAAGATCCGCGAGGTTTACAAAGCTAACATTGAGAGATACCGCCATCAGTTAGAACTGAAATGTGCACAGTATCATATTGATTTAGTTGACGCCAATATTCATGAAGGGTATGATCATATCCTGAAGGCTTATCTCATCAAACGAAATAGCATGATCTAATGGCGGGTAACAAATTAAATACAATTTGGTTTGAAAAGTCAATTTTGAAAAACCTCATCAAAATGTAGATTTGTATATCCACATTATAACCCTTTTTAAAAGAACGCTGAAAATCTAATCTCATGGACGATATCCAGATCAAGAAACAATCTAAAAAATACGATGCTATTATAGTTGGTTCGGGTGCAGGAGGAGGTATGGCTGCTTATGTTCTGGCAAATGCCGGTTTAAAAGTTTGCCTGCTCGAAGCCGGACCTAATTTTGATCCGCGCGAAAATTCAGCGCAGTTGAAAAACCCGTGGGATTCACCGCGCAGGGGGGCAAGTACTAAGTTCAGACCTTTTGGTGATTTTGATGGTTGTTACTGGGGATGGGAAATAGACGGAGAGCCATACACCCAAAAGGATGGCAGTAACTGGGAATGGTGGCGTGCCAGGATGGTTGGTGGTCGTACCAATCATTGGGGAAGGATATCGCTGCGTTTCGGCCCAAATGATTTTAAACGCAAAAGTATTGACGGTTTAGGTGATGACTGGCCGATAGGCTATGACGATGTAAAACCATATTACGATAAGATTGATAAGCTGATCGGTGTGTTTGGCACCAATGAGGGCTTATACAATGACCCGGATGGTATTTTCCTGCCGCCACCAAAGCCGCGCTTGCACGAATTATTCATCAAACGTGCTGCTGGAAATATTAACATTCCGGTTATTCCATCGCGTTTGTCTATTCTCACTAAAAAGATAAATAATAGCCGTGAGGCATGTTTCTTTTGTGCGCAATGCGGCCGCAGTTGTAAAATATACGGCGACTTTTCGTCGTCGTCAGTATTGGTTAAGCCTGCAGTTGAGACCGGCAATGTTGACCTAGTAGTAAATG
>JBQCEA010000203.1:0-4586 GCA_051960695.1 Mucilaginibacter sp.
GAAATGGGCGACCTGGTGTTTAGCCAAACCTTTGTTACCGCTCCGGCGCCGATCCATAGCGGCCTTGGGCCATTGTATAACAATACATCGTGCGAGTCGTGCCATCACAACGATGGAATAGGTTTACCAACTGCGGGAGATGCGCGGTCTTCACTCTTAATGCGTATCAGTCTGCCGGGTATGGATGATCATGGCGGACCTGTAAGCGTGCCAGGCTATGGCCAGCAGATACAGGACAAAGCCGCTTATGGTAAACAACCGGAAGCTAAGGTGAATATCAGTTATACTTATCAAACCTACTATTTTGACGATGGAGAATCGTATGAACTACGGACACCCATTTATACTTTAACTGATCTGTATACGCCTATTTCGGGTAGTTATTTGCTATCACCACGCCTGGCCCCGCCGATGATAGGCCTTGGACTGCTTGAGGCGGTACCTGAAAGCGAGATAGTGGCCAATGCTGACCCGAATGATAAAAACGGAGATGGAATTAGGGGCGTTGCTAATTATGTTTGGGACGTAACCACCAAATCGCGCCAATTAGGCCGGTTTGGGTGGAAAGCTGCCACAGCTTCTATCATGACACAGGTTGCTACGGCTTTTAACCAGGATATGGGTATAACCAACAGCATCTTACCCGTTGAAAACAGTTACGGGCAAACGCAATCTGATGGCATTAAAGATGATCCGGAGTTACCTGATACAACATTAAACCATGTTAAATATTATGCACAAACGCTTTGCGTTCCCGCACGCCGGAATGTGACGGACCCAACAGTAAAAAGAGGCGAACAGCTTTTTATACTGGCTAAATGTGCCGGCTGTCATAAACAAACTTTAACTACCGGGGTTAAGGTTGCCTTTCCGGCGTTATCAAACCAGGTGATACATCCGTATACCGATCTGCTGGTGCATAATATGGGCCCCGGGCTTGCTGATAACCGCCCGGACTACATGGCTGATGGGCAAAGCTGGCGTACAGCACCATTATGGGGAATGGGTTTATATCAAATTGTGAATAATCCCGGTTATTATCTGCACGATGGACGGGCGCATACTGTTACTGAAGCTATTATGTGGCATGGCGGAGAAGCAGAACAATCAAAGGATTATTTTTCGCATTTATCAAGATCCGACAGGAATGCAGTATTGAAATTTTTGCAGTCGCTATAATTTATGAGATGATCAAGCTTTGAACAGGCAGGCAGTTGGCCTGCCTGTTCATTTAACTGCAGATAAATAATTCATTAATTATTCATAATAAATACTTTCTTTAGCGTTGTAAAACCCTATTAAAGTATTTTTTGTAAAATGAGTATCAACAGGCTGATCCTGCTTTTGCTTCTTATACCATTTTTTACCCGGGCCCAAACCACAATTTCAGGTAAAATTACCCCTGTTGCATCGCAAACGGGCTTAGGTAAGGTCAGCGTATTTTTAAGTAATTCTTCTTACGGCACAGAAACAGCCGATGACGGTACATTCAGGCTGACTGATGTTAAACCCGGGCAATACCAGTTGGTTGCCAGCTTTTTGGGTTACCAGGAGTATACCCAATCGGTATTAGTTGGTAAAGATCCTATTACTTTAAACATTCAATTGCAGCCTAAGGTTACTGAGCTTCGCGGGGTTGTTATCTCCAGCAAGGCCGACTGGAAGAAGAACTATGAAATGTTTAAAAAGGATTTTATAGGTACATCAAAAAATGCCAGTAAATGCGAAGTGGTCAATCCGCATACACTTAACCTCATTTATCATGGCAAAAAGCGTGAATTGGAGGCATGGTCTGACGACTTTCTTGTAGTCGAGAACAGGGCGTTGGGTTATAGGGTAAAATTCCTGGTTGATAGTTTTTCAAGCTCAGGTCTTAGCGGTGTTACCTCATGGGAGGGGAAGGCAGTTTTCCAGGAGTTGCCAGGTAGCGCTGCTCAAAAAGAGGAGTGGAGAAAAAAGCGGGAAGAGGTTTATTATGGTTCGTCGAGACATTTTTTAAGATCGTTATACACCGGCACATTAACGCAGGAAGGTTTTTTAATGTACAGGCTGCATAGGGAACTTAATCCCCACCGCCCGGATGAAGGCATTATTCTTCAAAAGATCAAGTTATTCAAAGAAAGGAATCTGCGGGATTCGGCGAATTATTGGATAGGAAAAGAAAATTTGTCTAAGTATTACCACGAAAGACTTGATAGAACGCCATTGCAACCCTACCAGATATTTGCGCAAACCAGCAAGCAGGGAATATTTGTTTTAAGCTTCAATGACTGTCTTTACGTTGTTTACACCAAAAGGCGCGAGGAAACCGACTTTAAAGATCTTTACCGCCCATTGGACATGGAAAATTTTGAAACCAGCATCCTTTCACTCAATGCACCATATGCACTTTTTGATATGAACGGTGTAATGTTTGAAAATGTACCGCTGGTTGAAGGGACATGGTCGAAATCAAAGCTGGCGGAGCTGCTGCCGTTTGATTATTCTCCGGGCGACGAAAAGACGCCCAACTAAAAACCTTTCGCCTTTATTCTTTTACCTTTCAGCTTAACACCGTACCTTTACAACGCAATTTAAAATGAAGATAATTTATCAAAGCTGGTGGAAAGTACTTGCCGTTGTGCTGATCTTTTACACCCTCATAGCCGGTTTGCTGCTTCACGTTCCACGGCTGCCGATACTGCACGAAACTATACGCAATCTCTATTTTCATGTTCCTATGTGGATGGGTATGCTTTCCGTTTTAGTGATCTCGGTTGTTTACAGCGTCATGTACCTCAACACAGGAAAGGAAGAATATGACCTGGCTGTTGTCGAATGTGTAAATACAGGACTGTTATTTTTTGCCCTTGGGTTAGTTACCGGTATGATGTGGGCCAAGTACGCCTGGGGTGAGTTTTGGAGCGGCGATCCCAAACAAAACAGCGCTGCTATAGCATTCTTGTTGTACTGCGCTTACCTGGTACTCCGTAATTCTATTGATGAGGAGCAAAAACGGGCGAAAATATCCGCTATCTATAACATTTTTGCCTTTCCTATCATGATCGTGCTAATATTTATATTGCCCAGGCTGACAGATTCGCTTCACCAGGTAAACGGTGGTAACCCGGCATTTGGCTAATACGACCTGGATGACCGCATGCGTGGTGTATTTTATCCCGATATGCTGGGATGGAGCCTTTTTGCAGTCTGGATAGCAACTATCCGTTACCGTATCCGTTTAATTGAGTATAAAAGGGATACAATAAATTTATGATCTACTTATTGCAGAAATAAGTTTTTTGGATGAATTTTGATTTAAAATACCTGATGAAGAAACTACTGATCCTGTTATGTTTGACCTTATCTAATTTCGTCGCTTCCGCGCAGGCCGGTGATAATGGAGTCGAGATGGCCGATACCATGCGCAGTTCAGGGAAGATATACGTGGTAATAGCTACGATCTGCATTATTTTTGTAGGATTGGCCATTTATATGTTCTCGATGGACAGAAAATTAAAAAAAATCGAAAAAGAGAAATAGTTCAAAAGATCGGGCTATGTTGTTTAAACATAGATTTCGGGTTTCAAAGTGCAGGTGTAGCTAAGACACTAACGACTTTGTATTTGCAATATTGATAATTTTTGTGCCAAATTTGAGCACTTTTTTAAGAATCTAACAATTATTCAATACTAATTATGGCAAATAATAATCCGATCGCCAACAAGGAGACCACCCAATTTTTTAGCGACGTTTGCAAAAACTTTGATTATGCCGCTCAATTTACTAAGCATGATAACGGTCTGTTAGACCAAATAAAATCATGCAACAGTGTTTACCGCTTTCGCTTTCCAATACGTAAAGGGAACGGTTTTGAAGTTATAGATGCCTGGCGGGTAGAACACTCACAGCACCAATCGCCAACCAAAGGCGGTATCCGCTACAGCGAATTTGTTAATGAGGATGAAGTGATGGCATTGGCCGCATTGATGACGTACAAATGCGCTATTGTAAACGTACCTTTTGGCGGTGCGAAAGGCGGCATCAGGATAAATCCTAAAAACTATACTATACAGGAACTGGAGAATATCACCCGCCGCTACACGGTTGAGTTAGCCAAGAAGAACTTTATCGGCCCAAGTATTGACGTTCCGGCGCCGGATTATGGTTCAGGTGAGCGGGAGATGAGCTGGATAGCTGACACTTATGCTGCCATGAATCCCGGTCAATTAGATGCAATGGGTTGTGTTACTGGTAAACCGATTGCGTTGCACGGTATTGCCGGCCGCCGTGAGGCAACGGGCCGCGGTGTAGCTGTTGCTATCCGCGAATGTATCAGCGTGCCCGAGGATATGAAAAAGATCGGTCTGCAGCCTGGCATTTCAGGTAAAAGGGTTATTGTACAGGGCTTAGGTAATGTAGGCTATCACTCTGCTAAATTTTTGGCTGAGTTTGGTGCCATTATTGTAGGCTTGTGCGAATATGAAGGCGCTATTTATAACCCGGATGGCTTAGATGTTGAGGCTGTATTCCAGCATCGTAAAGCTGCCGGTTCAATCCTGGGTTATGCAGGCGCCAAAAAGGAATTCAGAAACTCACATGAAGGG
>JBQCEA010000204.1:0-2680 GCA_051960695.1 Mucilaginibacter sp.
GATAATACAGGGAAAGAAGTTGCCTCATTTTCAGCAATGCATTTGGGAATGGGCTACTTCTGGCTGAAGCCCGAGACAGGCAAGACTTATCGTGCCAACGTCACATTTGGGAATGGCGCAAAAGATATAATAACATTGCCCCAGGCAAATGATACGGGTATTAGTTTAAGTATAGATAATGATTCGCTTGCCAGTGCTACCATAAAGATCGAAGCTAACCCGGCATATTTCCGGAAGAATGTCGGAAAGCAGTATAGTCTGCTCATCTTTTCAGGCGGCCGTGCAACAATGGTGAACTGCCGGTTAGATACGCCGGTTATCAAAATGCAGGTCATCAAAAGAAAGTTGTTTACAGGGATAGCCCGCGTGACGCTTTTTTCAGGGAATGAACCTTTATGCGAACGGGTGTTTTTTGTGCAGAATTTTAACCAGCTGAACCTGGCGATAAAAAGCGATAAAGCAAGCTATCTTCCAAGGGGAAAAGTAAACCTCAGCCTGATTGCCAAAACAAGGACAGACTCCGCTGCAGTGGGTACTTTTTCGGTATCGGTTACAGATGAAAACCAGATACATGCTGACGAAAATGCAGAAACCACTATTCTGAGTCATATATTGCTTACATCAGATCTGAAGGGATATGTAGAACAGCCCAATTATTACTTCACTGATATTAATGAAGAAAAGCTTAAAGAACTGGACCTGGTAATGCTGACGCATGGTTACCGTCATTTTGCATGGAAGAAGGTACTAAACGATGAACCACCGGCTTACAAACCAGAAAACGCAATAACCATTAGCGGAACAGCTAAAAACTTGTTGGGTAAACCTCTTCCCAGAGCTGTTGTGACACTTATTCCGTTCGATAAGCCTGGTTTTATAAGCGATACGGCCGATAATAAGGGCCATTTTAGGTTTAGCACCCTCATTTTTGCAGATAGCGCCCGTTTTATATTACAAGCGGTGAATGCCAAAGGAAAGAACAGGACAAAGCTTACTTATGACCAGGGTAAACACCCACCTGTGGAACCCTGGAAATTTACCTGGAATGTTCCGGATACGCTGATGAGAACCTATCTGCAGGATAATGAAAAGCAGCTGTTGAATAATCCGTTATACATTAAAGGCAGGGAATTAAAGGAGGTTAAAATTAAAGCAAAAAAAAGTTTTGACGATTATCCGTCGTCAAATATTGGCGGGCCCGGCCATGCCGACCAGGTTATGCACCGTGAGCAATTGGAGCAGGTACAAGGCCAATTGGCCAATAGCTTAAATGGCAGGCTTATAGGCGTTAGGATGATCATGGACAGACAGGGAAGATATCATCCTTATTTAAATGGATTTGCTACCGGGCCTATGTTAGTTATTGTTGATGGTGTAGAAGGAGTAGATATGAATAACCTTAGCGTTAACGAAGTGGAAACCGTTGAGGTTTTACGATTTTCCAGTGCAGCAATATATGGGATGCAAGGCGGTAATGGCGTAATTGTTATCACGACCAGGCAAAAGGCCGGGACAATGTCGAGTGATATAACGTCAATCGGCATTTTACCTGTAACAGTAAAAGGTTTCCATAAAGCCCGTGAATTTTATTCGCCAAAATATGATGCACCTGTATCGATGAGCAGGCCTGATCTGCGCAGTACCATTTACTGGAAATCCAATGTAGTTACAGACCAAGACGGCAATGCTTCAGTAGAATTTTATAATGCCGATGGCCGCGGCAGTTACCGGGTAGTGGTAGAAGGGATAGATAACCAGGGAAATATAGGCCGACAGGTTTATAGATATATAGTTGAATGATTGATGATCCTTGCTAATACTCTCCGCCGTACAGGCGGAGAAATTAGTAGGGATAAAAAGATTTTCTCTTAAAATTCAGATTTACTTCAAACTTTCCTTATAGCTTTAAGGTATTCACTCAAAAAGCATGACCGTAATTGAACCTACCCGCAAGGACATTGAGCACTTGCCTGAAACCAAAAAGTATTCATCTTCACTTCGCTTTTGGCATTGGACCAATGCCATAATTATAACCGGCTCGATGCTTACCGTTCTTGTCAACTCAACCGTGTTGAAAGGCTGGAGCACCTTGACCTTTATTGAGGATAAGCTTAAAAGCACTGGCATTACTATTACTGAAAAGCAAGGCCGTATGCTGGTAGGTGGCTTAAGGGACAACGTTTGGACATATCATAAGTATTTTGGTTTTTGCCTGGCGGCATTGCTGCTGTTCCGTTTTATTGCAGAGTTTTTTCAGTTGACCGATCAGAAACTCATTCATAAAATAAAGGCAGCTTACAACCAATATAAAGCCGGGAAAAACCGATTGATCACCCGGCATGAATTTGTGGTGAAGTCGTTATATGCCACTTTTTACCTGGTGCTCATCATTATGGCTGTTACCGGTTTATGCCTGGCTTTTGAGGACAATGTGCCCGCACTAAAAAACATGCATTTTATAAGAGAGATACATAGTTTTTGCATGTACCTGGTACTGGCATTTATTGTTGTTCATATAGCAGGAGTGTATCTGGCCGAACGTAAGGACAGTAAAGGCATTGTTTCCGATATGATCAACGGCGGCAAATCCTGATCATTTGGTGATAAGATAAACGCTATCTAATACCTTGTGCCGGGTGCTTCGGTTAATGAAAGCAGGGAGCACATTTTCCTGGGGATA
>JBQCEA010000205.1:0-2574 GCA_051960695.1 Mucilaginibacter sp.
ATCCAGTATAGCAGTAGTATTGTGATAAACACCTTGTGCGCGTTTTTCAAAAAGTGATGCAATGATAACAACATTCAATTCCGCAGCCACTTTTGACAGTTCGTCGGTTGATGGGCCGGGAATAGCTTCAGCAAGCTGAAAATTGTCATAATCCTCAACGTCACAGAAATAAAGAGAAGTGAAAAGCTCCTGTAAGCAAACTATTTGTGCGCCTTTTTGAGCGGCCTCACGTACCTTGCCAATTGCCTTTTGCAAGTTCTGCTGTTTATCTGCAGTGCACGACATTTGCACCAAACCAACTTTTACTTTTGCCATACCGCTTAAATTTTGCGCAAAGTTAATATTTTGAATTACACCGATTGATGGTGAATTACACCGATTCCCTTTCTTAAAGAAAATTTAACATCGCGTAGACAAAAACTGAGTATTCAGGATATCGGTGTAATCCATCTTTAATAATCAGTGTAATCCAAAAAAAGTATAGCTTTGCAGCCGAAATGACTGAAATAGAAGAAATAGTTGAAGACAACCCCAACCCGCGGACCTGGAAGCACAAGCTTTGGAACGTAACTAAGTTGATCTTAAAGCTTGGAGTTACTTCAGCCTTGTTATACTATGTGTTCAGCAAGCAGCCTATCGGTGAGATCAAGGACCGCCTTTTACACGCCAATTATTGGTGGATGCTGGCTGCGGTTATTGTTTATTTTTTCTCAATGGTTGCCTCAGCCTGGCGTTTGATGAGCTTTTTTAAATCGATAGACCTGCGCCTGGATACCCGCTTCAATTTCCGTTTATATCTTTTGGGTATATTTTACAACCTGCTGCTTCCCGGCGGCATTGGCGGCGATGGCTATAAGATATATTTACTCCACAAGAACTATAATCTTCCCGCTAAAAGGGTATTTTGGGCGATAGCATTCGACAGGTTGAGCGGCCTATGGGCCATAGGATTGATCGTAGTGATATTAACAATCTTCATTCCCCAGATACAGGAGCAGATACACATTGCTATCCCTATGGCCATATTTGTGGCGGGTACGGCTATTTATTATGTTGTTGTTAAGATATTTTTCAAGGATTTTACCAGGCACTTTTTTAAGGGTCATGCCAAGGCGGTAATTGTACAGGCATTGCAGGTACTTACTATTATCTGCTTTCTGATGGGCCAAAGCTTTACAGGCAAATTTGCTCCGTACTTATTGTCATTTCTGATATCTGCTTTAGCAGCAGTAGTGCCTATTACTTTCGGTGGTGCCGGAGCACGCGAAGCGATCTTTGCCCGTCTTTCACCGATTTTCCATATGAATGTTGGCCTGGCCGTATTCCTCAGTGTATCATTTTATTTGACCTCATTGATCGTTGCGATGCTCGGACTATATTACGTTATCCGTCCAAAACGTTTGGAAGAAGGTTTGCCTTCCATCAAACAAGGTTAATTCTTATAAGCTACCCGGCTTGCCAGATGTACCAGGTCTTCCAGTTCAAACGGCTTGGCCACCACGGCATCTGCTCCGCATTTATTTACTATTGAGTTGACATTCATCGTAGCTGAGTAGATGAGCACAGGTAATGGGTTGGTCGTATCGTTAGCCTTCAGGTCCGCGCAAAGCTGAGAAGTCGCCGGATCGAGGATCACTACGTGCGGTTGCAGTTGGATCACGTCGTCCACCGATGTTGATCTCTGGCCTTTGATCACTTCAAATCCGTTATTCTCCAGGGCGAAGGCCACCATTTCCCTGGTGTCGGTATCTTCTTCAATAAGCAATAGTTTTTTCACGATGATGACAGTTAGAAGACTAAGGTAGGTATCCGTTTTTAGTTTAACAAGTTTCCGTTTGAGGCGGCCAACTGTTTAACTTGACCAACTATTTAAGTACTTTTACGTTCTCTCAATAAACCTACTGAATTTATACAATGAATGATTTTAATAATCCGCAGGTAGCTGCATTACCCAATCATTTAAAGCAATTTATAGTCGACCAGCACTATGAGCATTATACGCCTATAGATCATGCTGTGTGGCGTTATGTAATGCGGCAGAACTACAGCTACTTAAAGGACGTTGCCTATTATCCTTATATCCCAGGTCTACAAAAAGCGGGGTTGACCATAGAAACAATACCAAGCCTGCAGGAAATGAACGATGCCCTTGGCAAGATAGGCTGGGGTGCTGTCACTGTTGATGGCTTTATACCACCGGCTGCCTTTATGGAATACCAGGCCTACAGGGTGCTGGTTATTGCAGCCGATATTCGCCAGCTAAAGCATATCGAATACACACCTGCTCCGGATATTATTCACGAATCAGCGGGACATGCGCCTATTATTGCTGATAAAGATTACCACGAATATTTGAGCTATTTCGGTTCGATAGGGGCGAAAGCCATGTTTTCGGCCCAGGACTTTGAACTATATGAAGCGATAAGATCATTATCGATCCTAAAGGAAATGCCTGATGCCGACCCGGAAGAAATTAAAAAGGCTGAAGAGTTGGTTGAATACCGCCAGAACAATATGGGCGAGCCGTCGGAAATGGCATTGCTCAGTCGCTTGCATTGGTGGACAGTAGAATAT
>JBQCEA010000206.1:0-2113 GCA_051960695.1 Mucilaginibacter sp.
CTCCAAACTATGCTTAACAAACTTTGTCATTGCGAGCGAACGTAGAGAGGGTGGCAACCGCGAACTATACCGTCCTACTTGCGATTGCTTCACCGCCGCACGTTGGCCGCTTCTCGCAATGACAGATAAAAAAAGCCTCCCGAAAGGAGGCTGTATCTTAAATCCGAAATTGAAATTCCGAAATCCGAAATCCCATTACGCCATTTGTCTGCGGATGATGTTCAATGCGCCACCGGCTTTGAACCACTCTATCTGCTGTGCATTGTAAGTATGGTTCACCGCGAATGAATCTTCGGTGCCGTCTTTATGCGTTAATACCACGGTAAGCTGTTTACCGGGAGCAAATGAGGTTAAGCCTTTTATAGCGATAGTATCATCTTCCTGTACCTTGTCGTAATCGGCAGGGTCGGCAAAAGTAATGCCCAGCATACCTTGTTTTTTCAGGTTGGTTTCGTGGATACGGGCGAAAGATTTCACCAATATAACACGCACACCCAGATGACGTGGTTCCATAGCGGCATGCTCACGCGATGAGCCTTCGCCATAGTTTTCGTCGCCTACTACTACGGTGCCAATGCCATGTGCTTTATAATCGCGCTGGGTAGCCGGTACAGGACCATACTGGCCAGTCAGCTCGTTCTTTACGCTATCGGCAGTATTGTTAAAGTAGTTGATAGCGCCGATAAGCATGTTGTTTGAAATATTATCCAGGTGGCCACGGAATTTCAGCCATGGGCCAGCCATTGAAATATGGTCGGTAGTACATTTACCTTTAGCTTTGATCAGCAGGCGCAAACCGCTCAGGTCGGTACCTTCCCAAGCCGGGAACGGATCAAGCAATTGCAAACGTGATGAGTTAGGGTCAACCTTTACCTCAACCTGGCTGCCATCTTCCGCAGGTGCCTGGTATCCGGCATCATCCACCGCAAAACCTTTTACCGGCATCTCGATACCCTGCGGCTCATCCAGCTTCACTTGCTCACCTTTATCATTGGTAAGCGTATCAGTAAGCGGGTTAAAGGTCAAATCACCGGCGATAGCAAATGCGGTAACGATCTCTGGCGAAGCCACAAAAGCATGTGTATTGGGGTTACCGTCGTTACGTTTAGCAAAGTTACGGTTGAATGATGTGATGATAGAGTTTTTGCGCGAAGGATCGTCGGTATGGCGTGCCCACTGACCGATACATGGTCCGCAGGCATTAGCTAAAACAACGCCGCCCATTTCGGCAAAAGTATCTAAATAACCATCGCGCTCAACGGTATAACGCACCTGTTCAGAACCCGGAGTAATAGTAAACTCGGCCTTAGTTTTCAGGTGTTTATCAATAGCCTGTTTGGCAATAGAAGCCGAACGGGTAATATCTTCATAAGATGAGTTGGTGCATGAACCTATCAAACCAACTTCCAATTCAGCAGGCCAGCCGTTCTCTTTAACCGCAGTAGCGAATTTAGAGATAGGCCATGCCAGATCCGGAGTAAACGGACCGTTCACATGCGGTTCAAGCTCACTCAGGTTTATCTCGATCACCTGGTCAAAATACTGTTCAGGGTTAGCATAAACCTCAGGGTCGCCGGTTAAGTGCTCAGCAATCGCGTCAGCCATTGAGGCAATATCAGCACGCTTGGTACCTTTCAGGTATTCGGCAGCTTTTTCATCATATCCGAAGATAGAAGTAGTAGCACCGATCTCGGCACCCATGTTACAGATAGTACCTTTACCGGTAGCAGACAGTGAGCGGGCACCTTCGCCGAAGTACTCAACAATAGCACCGGTACCACCTTTTACAGTGAGGATACCAGCCACACGCAGGATAACGTCTTTAGCAGATGTCCAGCCAGAAAGCTTGCCTGTAAGGTGTATACCTATCAGTTTCGGGAATTTAAGCTCCCATGGTAAGCCCGCCATTACGTCGCATGCATCGGCACCACCAACACCAATAGCTATCATGCCTAAGCCACCGGCGTTTGGTGTATGTGAGTCGGTACCGATCATCATACCGCCAGGGAAAGCATAATTTTCTAATACTACCTGGTGAATGATACCAGCGCCTGGTTTCCAGAAACCGATACCGTATTTATCAGATACCGATGCCAAGAAGTCATAAACTTCT
>JBQCEA010000207.1:0-4045 GCA_051960695.1 Mucilaginibacter sp.
AGCGTAGTATGCCTTATCACTTTGGCCTGCATGTTTTGCTTCAATACAAACAGAAATTCTTCTTCGCTTAGTTCTTCTTCCAATTCGCCGATCATGCCTGATCCTACCAGGTTATGCTGATTAGTTAAATCATAAAGATCATACGCCACTTCTTCGTATGGATGTGCAAGGAACAGTGCCATCAGTAATTTACTTTCTATTGTGGCGGGATAAACAGTTTCTATCCTCACCTCATTCTCGTGATGGCGTTTGCCCGGCTCACCCACATATGGATTGGTATCTTCATTACCTTTAAAGGTTCCTGTTCCATCTGCATTAAAGCTGCACTCGCTGTAGTTACCGATATTGCCAGCACCTGCATGGAATAATGCATTACGTACTTGTTCGGCTTTATCTGCAGGAACGTAGGTAACGAGCTTTTTTAATAATCCACCTTTAGGTGCTAAAATCCGGCAATTGGTTAGCTCAAGCGTCTCGCATATCTTAGCATTAACGCCATCCATGATATTGTCCAAATTGGTATGGATGGCATAAATCGCAATATCGTTCTTAATAGCCTTTTCAACTACCCGTTCTACGTAGGTTTTGCCGTTCAGCTTTTTTAACCCACGGAACACGATAGGATGGTGCGAAATGATCACCTGGCAACCTTTAGCTAGCGCCTCATCCACTATCGCTTCGGTACAATCCAGTGAGAGCAATGCCTGCTGAACTTCTTTATCGGGGTTTCCAACTATAAGTCCCGAGTTATCATAATCTTCCTGGTAACTTAATGGGGCAAGGCTTTCGAGGTATGAAGTGAGCTGTGATAGTTTCATGTCAAATGGATAACAAACTTGGATATGATTATTTTATTTCTTTTAAAAAACTATCAACTTGTTCTTTGGTCATGGTCCACTTGTCTGAACAAGGATTGATAACTAATCCGGTAATTACTTTATTTTTCAAAACAAAATTAAAAGCTTCATAAGTTGTCATTACCCAGCTTGCGATATCTTTGGTTACTTCAACCCATAAACCTATTTCTTTCCAATCGGTGAATAATGGTATAAAAGCATTTCCATTCTCATCAAAAGTTTTAAAAAACTTAATTACCCTGCCTTCATTGACTGTGGCATTTGATATATCTGGATTTTTCGTTGTCCTAAATCCGTCATGTTTTACCAGAACCAAAAAATTAGCATTGCTCAATTCCAAAACGACTTTCTTTAGATTATTTTCGGTTTGATTAGAACTAAATATGTAAAAAGCAGATTTTAAAGCCGGATTTGTAATAGGCTTATTGATGTCAACAGATTTTTTTCGATTAAAAGGCCAAATCATTTTAATAGCTGATTTTGAAAGTCGAGGCATATTGCAAACCACTGTTGTTTTGAAGCGAAGACGGAATCGATACCAAAATATCCCCACCCTTTTGCGACCATTTAAGTTTTTGATTAACGCCCAGCAAGCGCACTGAGCCCACTTTCGTTGTATTCTCGGTTGAGATAGTTATTGTTGCAGGTAAACTTACATTATTGTCTTTCGACAATAAAAAAGCATATTCCGTTTTTGAATCAGCTGACCGGGTGAAAAATATATCACCTGCGGAATAAGGTGCGATGGTTTTAGATGAATAAATACCCTCACCATTGATCTTTATCCATTTTCCTATATCTGCCAGTCGCTGATAAGCTATAGGGTCCCAGTCACCATCAGGGCCGGGGCCGATATTCATCAGGAAGTTTCCGCCGCGGGATACGATCTTGATCAGTAGCTGAACGATCTGTAATGAAGATTTATAGTGATCACCGGGAACATAGCTCCACGAGTTGCCCATCGTCATGCAGGTTTCCCAGGGATGGCTAAGCGGAGCGGCCGGTACCTGTTGCTCGGGTGTGGTATAATTCTCATACGGCCCGCCAACTGAACGGTCGACAACAATAAGGCCCGGTTGTTTGGCCCTGGCCATAGCAGCGATCTTCGGCATATCAATATCCTGGTCGTACTTAATGCCTTGCTGCCATTCAATGCTTTTGTCAACAGTTTTCAATGGACGTACCCACCCCCCATCAAGCCACAGAATATCCATATGGCCGTAATCGCTCATCAGCTCCTGTATCTGGTTATAGGTGTAGTCTTTGAATTTTTGCCAGCGCTCAGGATATTTTGCGGGATCGTAATTAACATTCCTGTCCTTCGGCGGAAAGTACGGCCACCAGTAATAAGGGCTGTGCCAGTCGGGCTTTGAGAAATAGGCGCCTGTCCAAAAACCATCTTTCCTGAAAGCATTGAATATTTCAAGCGCTACATTGCTTTTCGGGTTTACTGAAAAAGGTGTTTTCGGACTGGTTACCTTATAATCGGTTTCTTTGGTATCGAACATGCAAAAGCCATCATGATGTTTCGTGGTAAAAACCACGTATTTCATTCCAGCGTCTTTTGCTGCTTTTACCCATTTTTCAGGGTTAAAGTGTTTAGGATTAAAAGTAGTTTGCAGATTTTCGTATGCTTTTACATAAGTATAATAATCGCTGCTGTAAGGCCCTTTACGTTGTGTCCAGCCCTCATCTTCGGGGCAAATGCTCCAGCTTTCAACCACACCCCACTCACTGTAAGGCCCCCAGTGCATAAACAGACCGAACTTCAGGTTTTGCCATTCGGCCAATTTACGCTGCACAGCTATATCCGATGGCGCTACGTAATGGTCATCCTGCGCTTTGGCGATAGCAACGCTTAATAACAGCGCAATACAGATCAGTAGCTTTTTCATTTTGAAAGCTCTTCTGTTGTATTCATCCAAATTACCTTCTGTTCTGGTTGATGGGGCTGTGCGATGATATCGCCGTACAGATCGGGCCGGCGGGCTTTAATGTAACGGTAACCACCGGCGTCAGTTAATTTTTGCGGGTTAAGTGTCGCTGTAACGATCTCATCATCAAAGCTCCGGCATTCAGCAATAATATCACCAAACGGGTCAATGATCATTGAGCAGCCATTTTTGAGCTGGTCATCATCCATGCCGATAGGGTTGGAGAAGATGGCATAAATGGCGTTATCATAGGCACGGGCAGGAAGCCATTTCATCAGCCATGCCCTGCCTTTCAGTCCGTCGAATTCCTGTCGTAAAGTAGTAGGATCGGTTTCACGGTTCCTCCATAGTTCAGGGTCTACAAATCCTGCGCCCGGCCGCGTTGATGGCGTACACATGGTAACATGCGGCATAAATATAATGTCGGCGCCAAGCAATTTTACTGCACGTACATTCTCGATAATGTTGTTATCATAACAGATCAGGATGCTGCATTTCCAGCCATGCAGGTCGAAAATAACATATTCGTTTCCTGGTGTAAGGTGCGGGTTAATGAAGGGATGCAGTTTACGGTATTTGGCTATCAGTCCATTTTTATCCACGCAAACCTGGGTTTTATATAACCTGTCGTGCTCATCCTTTTCAAAAAGTCCGGCCAGTATGGTTATGTCCAGCTCTGCTGCGATCCGGATAAGCTTTTGAACGCTTGGCCCATCGGGCACATATTCCGCGAGGCTAAGCATCTGGTCTTTATCCAGGTGACGGGCAAAGCTATAGCCAGTTACAGAACACTCGTGAAAAGCAATGGCATGGGCGCCTTGCGAAGCAGCTTTTACAGAAAGCTTTTTAATTACGGAAAGATTGTATTCCTTATCACCGCTTTTATTCTCGAACTGCGCGGTTGCGATCCTGATATTTTCCATATATGAACAATTGAACTGCTAATTTAACTAAAGCAGATTGTCAAATCGAAATAATCAATTTATCCATTTGATAATACGGATGATCAAAAATATCAGCAGGTTTAGCAGAATGAGCGTAGTAAGCGGAAAATAGAAGCGGAAATTATCGCGTTCAATGCGTATATCGCCTGGTAAGCGGCCTATCCATTTAAAATTGTTGCCAAAAAAGTAAATAAAAATACCTGATACTAATAAGATCGCTCCAATTAATATCAGGTATTTGGCAAATTGATTACCCATTCTTTAATTATCTATGCCTTTCACGCTGCGGCTCCTGCTGACGTGGAGGTTG